>JAEZYW010000070.1 GCA_023418835.1 Bacillota bacterium
ACGATGTGAAACTTGCAAGTTGCTATCGGGTTCGTCGATAACTACGCCCCTTAGGACTTTCACCTTAGACATATGACATGCCCGTCAAACTAAAAAGAGAGTTTGACTAAATTTATAGTCAAACTCCCTTTATTTTTTATTTAAGAACTTCTCCTTGAAGTTCACCATCTTTTTCAGTCAATATGATTTTATCTCCTGGTTTTATTTCTTCACCTATCAACATTCGAGAAAGTTTGGTTTCAATTTCCTTTTGAATAAATCTCTTAAC
This sequence comes from Bacillota bacterium, assembly GCA_023418835.1. Lineage (GTDB taxonomy): Bacteria > Bacillota > Clostridia > Tissierellales > Peptoniphilaceae > Neofamilia. The sequence goes on from JAEZYW010000070.1 coordinate 269, forward strand.
TGGTCTAGCTCCGTATTGAATTGAATAGGATGAGTCTAAAATTAAATCCTTAGCCTTTTCGTCAATAGATAATTCTATATCCATTTCTTCCAACCTATCTTTAAGGTCTTTTATTTGCAAGTCAATAATTTTATAAATCTCTTCTTTTCTTAATGGAGCAAACATTACAATTTCATCTACTCTGTTCAAAAATTCCGGCTTAAATGCACGCCTCAATTGCTCTTGAACCCTATCTTGGGCTTCTTGGGAAATTGTACCGTCATCTTGAATTCCTTCTAATAGGTCCATAGAACCTATATTTGAAGTCATAATTATAACTGTATTTTTAAAATCTACAGTCCTACCTTGGTTATCAGTAAGCCTACCGTCGTCGAGTTCTTGTAATAAAATATTAAATACATCTGGATGGGCTTTTTCTATCTCGTCAAAGAGAATTACGGAATAAGGTCTCCTACGAACGGCTTCAGTAAGCTGTCCCCCTTCTTCGTATCCAATATATCCTGGAGGCGCTCCAACCAATCTAGAAACTGTATGCTTTTCCATATACTCACTCATGTCAATACGAATCATATTTTTCTCATCGTCAAATAAGGATTCTGCCAAGGCCTTTGAAAGTTCTGTCTTTCCAACCCCAGTAGGTCCTAAGAAAATGAAAGAACCAATTGGCCTATTTGGAGCTTTAAGTCCAGACCTAGATCTTATTACTGCATCAGTAACAGCCTGAACCGCATCTTCTTGCCCAATAACTCTATTGTGAAGTATTCTATCCAGATTTAACAGCCTTGTTCTATCAGATTCTTGTAACTTTGTTATGGGAATCCCTGTCCATCTAGAAACGACTTCAGCAATTTCTTCTTCCGTCACTTCTTCTTTTACAATTCTATCGACATTTTCTTCTTTTTCAGCTTCTGTGGCTTCTTTTAATTCTTCTTCTAGCTTAGGAAGTTCCCCATATCTTAATACAGATAGAGTTTCTAAGTCGTACTTCCTTTCTGCTTCTGCAATTTTATTTTTTATTACATCTATCTCTTCTTTAATTTCATTTACTCTATTTATAGAAAGTTTTTCCTCTTCCCATTTGGCACTTAATTCGTCAAATTTACTTTGTTCTTCGGAAATTTCACTTTCCAAATTTTCCAATCTTTTTTTAGAAGCTTCATCTTCTTCTTTTTTCAAAGCTTCCCTTTCGATTTCCAAAGTTAAAATTCTTCTTCGAATTTCGTCCATTGACTCTGGCATAGATTCCATTTCTGTTCTAAGCATTGCCGATGCCTCATCCATTAAGTCTATTGCCTTATCAGGTAAAAACCTATCGGTGATATATCTGTTAGAGTAAACTGCCGCTGCTACAACCGCCGGATCTGAAATTCTTATACCGTGGTGTATTTCATATTTTTCTTTGATTCCACGCAAAATGGATATCGTATCTTCCACTGTTGGTTCGTGAATCATTACTTTTTGGAATCTTCTTTCTAAAGCCTTATCTTTTTCAATATTTTCCCTATATTCGTCTAAAGTAGTGGCTCCTATGGCGTGGAGTTCCCCTCTAGCTAGCATTGGCTTTAATAAGTTCGAAGCGTCCATGCTTCCTTCGGCTTTTCCAGCTCCAACTATGTTGTGAATCTCATCTATAAATAAAATAATTTGTCCCTCTGATTGTTTTACTTCGTTTAAGACGGCTTTTAATCTCTCTTCAAATTCTCCTCTATACTTTGCTCCAGCGACTAAGGCTCCCATGTCTAAAGATATAATAGTCTTATCCAGTAAACTAGAAGGCACATCCCCTTGAACTACCCTTTGGGCTAATCCTTCTACTATGGCAGTTTTTCCAACCCCTGGTTCTCCAATTAAAACTGGGTTATTCTTAGTCCTTCTAGATAAAATTCTAATTGTATTTCTGATTTCATCGTCTCTTCCAATTACAGGATCGATTTTTCCATCTCTAACCTTTTTGCACAAATCAGTTCCATATCTTTCTAAAGCTTCATATGTTCCTTCAGGATTATCTGTTGTGACATTTTGGTTTCCTCTAACTTGTCGCAAAGAGTTTAAAAATTTATCTCTATTTATGCCAAATTTTTGAAATATTTTTTGGGATTTCGTACCCTTTTGTTTTAGTAAAGCCAAATATAAATGCTCTACACTTACAAAGTCGTCTTGAAAATCATTGGCTTCTTTTACTGCGTCATTTAATACTTTATTGAATTCGGGACTTGCATAAGTGGATCCTCCAGATTGTTTAGAAAGTTTTGAAATTTCTTCTTCCACTGCCCTTTTGTAATCCCCAGTATCTATCCCCATAAGGCTGACAATTCTAGGAATCAAGCCTTCACTATCATTTAATAATGCATAGTGTAAATGTAGCTCTTCTACCTGAGGATTGCCATTACTTATACATTCATTATTTGCATTTTGTATTGCCTGTATGCTTTTTTGTGTGAAATTGTTTAAGTCCATAAGCGCATTCCTCCTTATTATTTAATTGTATGAACTTTGAAGTTTTTTATAGAGCTCTTCTTGCTCGGGATTTAATTTTGCAGGATTCATTATTTCAAATTCCACAAATAAATCCCCTTTTATATTATTTAGATTTTCAAATCCACGTTTTCTAACTTTAACTCTTTGTCCAGATTTAGTTCCTTCAGGAATCTTCACTTTAATTTTCCCCGAAACAGGACTTACAACAGTGCTGCCCCCAAAATATGCATCCCAAGGATAAACTTCCGCTTTATATACGATATCTACTCCTTCTAATTTTTCCTTTGGAGTAGTTCTAACATTGATTTCAAAAAGAATATCCCCATCGATGCCCCATTTGTCACCTTTAACGCGCAACTTTTTCCCATCTGTTATACCCTTTGGGACTTTTACATCGAGGCTCACATTTTGCCCATTAAAATTAACGCTAACAGGTTTATTTACTCCTTCATATGCTTCTTTTAAGCTTATGGACAGTCGAGAGTTATATTGTGGTTTTGATTTAGGCTTTCTAGCACTTCTGCCGCCAAATAAATCTTCAAATCCAAAGCCGCCCTTTGAAGTGGTCTTTCTAGATTCTCCACCTCCAAAGAACATATCGAAGAAGTCACTAAAGTCTCCCATATTGGATGAAGTGTAAGTGTATCCAAAGTCGCTAGGATTGAAATTCTGTCCTCCTTGGAAATTATATCCAGAGCCAAAATTATCGTATTGAGCTCTCTTTTGTTCATCACTTAAAACTTCGTAAGCTTCAGAAACTTCCTTAAATTTTTCTTGGGCAACTTGATCATCAGGATTTAAATCGGGATGATATTTTTTTGCCAGTTTTCTATATTGTTTCTTGATTTCATCAAGCTTAGCATTTTTATCAACCCCAAGAATTTTATAATAGTCTTTATATTCCAATATCTCACCCCTTGTTATTTTTCAATAAACAACCAGAAGGAAAGCCTTCTGGTCAAAGTTTTTATTAATTTAAATTACCTATAGCTTCTCATAATAACCTATTAAATAAAATTATCTACACTCCGCTATAAATCAAATATACCCAAGTTATCCACAGGTAAACATTAAATAAAACTTTTTTTATAAAATATTTGCCTGCAATATATTTAAAAACTATACTGCAGGCTTTATATTAATAATTTTATTTAGTATCTGTATTTTGCTCCTAGTCCCATTGGAAATTCCGTCTCGTCTACGTCAACTAATACAATTTCTCCGCCTCCATTTACAACTTCAGCAGTTAATTTATCTAATTCATCTAATTGTAACTCATCGTATTTTGTTGACACAAATAGAGTTTCTATTCTTCCAGTAGGAGCATCTGTAGCTATCCTAGAAGCATTGTCTGTACCCAAATCTCTAGAGATTTCAGTTTGTAATCCCTCAAGTCGACTTTCTACGTTCTCCACATATCTAGGTAGCAATTTATCTCTTAAAGTTTCAAGAATATCTTTATCGTCCATTGAATCCAGTGGCTTATCAATTGTTGCAAAAATCTTTAAATCGTCTTTAGCTATTTCTTTAAAATCAGCCACATTTTCAGTAGTACCAAACAAGATAATTGGATTACCTTTTGCTTTGAAGAAATTTCCAAGTTCTTTGCTTAAATATCTGAAAAACTTTTCTGTTTCAATCTCATCGATTTCTGGTTTTGCTTTGTGACCGTGGAAAGCAGTTTCTGCTCCCCCTGTGCTCACTACGTTGTTTTCTAAATCTTTATCATCGAAAAGATCACTGAATTTTTCGTGTATTTCTGGTGTCTCCAACTCTTTAATGGACTCAGAGCTAAGTTCATAAATTTTAAATCTATCTCTGGAAATGTCCAATAGATAATAATTATTTGGTAGTTGATAATAGTTAATTAAAGGCATGATGTGGAACTGTTCTCCCACAACTAAGACCTCTGGCACAACTCCTGTAAGTCTTATGACTTTAGTGTCTTCAGAATTAATTAAAACCGCTAAGCCTTCTGTGCCATGATTCCAGAAACTTAAATCATCGTGAATTCTTCTAGCTTCTTTTAATAATTCTTGTGCCTTTTCTTTATCGAATTTCTCTTCGATTTCTTTTGACGCCTTGTTTAAAAGATTGTTAAACCTTATTTTGTCTTGCTTATTATCGGGGGACGTTCTATGGGTTGGTAAATAAATACTTACAAAGACGTCATCTTTCTTTTCTAATAAATTTCTAATTCCTAAATTTTCCATAACTGCCTCCTATTTCGTTCTTATTATCTATATTACCCTAAGATATGAGTTGTTTAACAATTTGTTTAAATAAAAGAGCGCCTTCACGTGTTAAAACCTTACGCGAAAGGCGCTTTGTTTATTTAATTTTCATTTTTAGATTATTTAATAAATCTATCCCTCTTAATTAAATCGATATCTTCTTCCTCCAATAGGCCTTCTTCTAATAGAACTTCGGGATCGTGTTCAACATCGTACATATCCCTTCTCACTTCTGGAGAATCTTCATCTAGAATCAAACCGTCTTTGTCAGAATAGCGATCTTCTTCTGCTAATCTTTCAAAATCAAGTTCCTCTAGTTCTTCTTCTCTTAATTTTACCGGATCTATATCGTTCACTCTTCTCGATCCAGTTACTACACCTGGATCTGTTTCTAAGTCTGGATCTAATCCTGGGTCCACATCGTAATATCCGATATCGTCATGCATACGAGATCTCACTTCTCTATCCTATCTTCCAAGTTCGTCATCCTCGACAAATTCAGGATGGAGTTCTCCTTCCATCTCGTGATAATCTTCAGTATCTACGACATGGCGTTCATCTGATAAAGGAGCAGTTCTATTGATGTCCATTTCATCGTGTCTTCTATCGTCTGGATCTTTTCCAGTTAAGAAGTCCCCAATTTTTTCCAAAATCCCTCTGTCATCTTCAACGTATCTTTCGTCGTATCTTTCTCTAACAACCTCGTCATGAAGAAGCTCATCTTCAGTTTCAATAAAGTCTTCCCTTCTTCTGTGAACAGAATCATCTGTATAAACGTAATCATCTTCCACAACTCGATCTTTCGTAAACAAATAAGGGTCGTCAATATCTACTTCGTTGAACAATTCGCTGTACATTCTTTCAGATTCTTCTCTAGTGTATCCATATTTTTCTTGAAGAATCCCTTTAATCCTAGTTAAGTCACCTTCAATTAGGGTCAATTCATCATCTGTGATTTCGCCCCAATTTCTCTGAATTGTACCTTTTACTTGCTCCCACTTGCCTTGTAAAATGTCTTTGTTCATAATATTCTCCTTTTGTTAGATAATTCTCGTCAATAATTTTATCTCACACTTGTATTATTCCCAAAAGGATTATCGTGAAAACAATTTCATAGGATTATTTTAAATTTCTTGTTCTTGAATTACTATGGTCTGTATAGTTACATCTTCTAAAGGTCTGTCAGCTCCACCAGTTTCTATATTTGCAATTTCTTCTACTACATCCATGCCTTCAAAAACTTGACCAAATACTGTGTGCTTACCATCTAACCAATATGCCCCACCCCTAGTTTTGTAAGCTTCGATTATGGAATTGGAAAATCCACCTTTTTCTCCAACTTCTTCCATTTGCTCTATAATACCTGGCTCAATATCTTGTCCTTGAACGATGAAAAATTGACTACCGTTTGTATCTGGCCCCGCATTTGCCATAGACAAAGCTCCGTAAATATGTCTATAATCGTGGGTTACTTCATTTTCAAATGGAGAGCCCCAAATGCTCTTGCCGCCTCGACCTGTTCCCTCAGGATCTCCACCTTGAATCATAAAGTTTTTTATTACTCTATGAAATATAACTCCATCATAGTATCCATTTTTTGCATGAGTGATAAAGTTTTCTACAGCTTTTGGTGCTACATCGGGAAATAATCTAACTTTAATATCTCCATGATTTGTAGAAATTACTGCAATTCTTTCACCTTTTCTAGGTAATTCTAATTGTCTCATTGTGACCTCCTATAACTCAAGTTTCTAAATCCATCAGTACTATTCTTTATATATCTGTATGCAATAATTGAAGATATTCCTTTTAGAGCCATGGAAAAACTTATTGCAATCCAAATTCCCAAAACCCCTAGTTTAGGCATTAGAAAAAGGGATATTGGAATTCTTAAAGAATTTCCTATTAACCCATTTATGGCAGGAAATTTACTAAGCCCTAAACCATTTAAAGCTCCGTTAGTACCGATTTCAATTGTCATTAAAATTTCAGATATACCCATTATTGCTAATAGTCTGGCTCCTTCTGCAATTGCCAAAGGATCCTCAGGGATGAATAAAGATGTCAATTTTCCCCCAAATAATACCAAAATAATCATAGCAATACCGCCAATTCCTACAAATATCTTCATACTTTCTCTATACCCATCTTCTAACCTTTTATAATTTTTCGCACCTAAATTTTGTCCCATAAAAGATGCAACTGCAATTGAAAATCCATCTGCCGTCATCCAGCCGATAGACTCAATTTGAATTCCAATTGCAAATACTGCTAGAGGCATAGAACCAAATCTGGAAATAAAGGTATTTAAAATAACTGAAATTATTGCCATTGCACTACTTTGAATAGAAGCAGGCCAACCTATTTTAAAAATATTTTTCCCTTTGATTTTGTCTAACTTAGAAAAAACATTTATTTGTGACATTATCATATTAGATCGCTTCATTGCGATTATATAAGAAATCAATACTGTGGTTTGTGCTAAAACCGTTGCCAACGCTGAACCTCTAATTCCCAAATTAAATCCGAATATCAGAATTGGATTTAATATGAAATTTGTTAGAAGTCCAATTATACTGACTTTAAAAGGGGTAATGCTATTGCCAATGCTATTGTAACTCACTGCAATCATGGGATTTAAAAATAGTATTATCATCCCGGCAATTTGTATAATTAGATAATCTTTTGCATAACTTCTCACCACATCAGTTAATGTAAAAAGATTTAAAAAAGTGTCCATTAATAAAAAACCCAAAATTGTATAAATAATGGCAAGAATTGCATTTAATTTTATTCCGCTTTCGATATACTCTACAGTGTCATTGTAATGTCTCTTTGCATAACTTTGGGCAACCCAAGTAGCAGTTCCTACTCTACCTATGAGGGCGACAGAGTTTCCAATATATCCCACTAAACTTGCTGTACCCACAGCAGAAACTGCTTCTTGAGAATATCTTCCTAGCCAAAACATCGCCACCAAATTATAAGTAATTTGTATAAAAGACACACCCATTAAGGGTATGCTCATTTCAATTAAGGCTTTTTTGATATTGCCATCAAGTAAATTAACTTCTCTCATCTATCTATATTTATTCTCCATTCTGTTCTGTTAGAATAATTACTCCATTTTCTGTAAGGGCTAAAGTGTGTTCAAATTGGGCGCTAATTCCCCCATCAATAGTTCTAGCTGTCCAACCATTGTCATCTAATTTAACTTCATATCTTCCCGTATTAATCATTGGTTCTATTGTAAAAACCATTCCCTCCATTAAACGAATGCCTCTACCTGGTTTTCCATAGTGCAAAACTTGGGGATCTTCATGCATATTTCTTCCAATCCCATGACCAATGAAATCCCTAACAACCGAATAGCCTAAGGGCTCGACAAAGGATTGAATTGCATGGCCAATGTCTCCGAGACGATTGCCAACTTTAACAGCTTCAATGCCTTTATATAAAGCTTCTTTTGTTACATCTAAAAGCTTCTCTTTTTCTTCACTAATTTTTCCTACTCCATAGGACCAAGCGCTGTCAGCAAGATATCCATCTAAGTTTACTACCATGTCTATCGTCACTAAATCTCCTTCATTTAGCTTTTCTTCTCTAGGAAATCCGTGACAGATTTCATCATTTATGGATGCACAAATTGAATAAGGAAAACCTTGGTATCCTTTTTGCTCTGGATATGCTCCTCTTTCAGTTAAATACTCTTCTACAAATTTATCAAGTTCCATGGTAGTCACACCAGGGACAATTCTCTTTCTTAATTCTTTATGAACCTCCGCTAATAATTTACCAGCTTCGTGCATTTTTTCTATTTGTTCTTCTGTTTTTAAAATTATCATTGTTCCTCCGATATAATATCCTTCAAATCCGGATCTTTTTTTGCCCATTCTAAAACGATGGGATTTATTTCATAAGCCTTGTTAAAGTCTTCTAATGCCAATTTTATTTCCTCATTTTTACTATAAACACAGGCTCTGTTGTAATATAATATGTGATCTTCTAATTTTTCAATTCCCTCTGTTAGGATTTTTCTTGCATCTTCTAATTTATTTAATTCAATATACAAAGCGCTCATATTTAAATAAGGATTCCTATGTTCTTTAAATTTTAAAGCTTTTTTGTATTCAATAATGGAATCTTCATATTTTCCTATAGATTTATAAACCACACCTAAATTGAAATGGGATAAGTGATAATTGGGGTTTATTTCTATAGACTTCAATAAGAATTTCTCAGCTTTTTCGTATTCGCCCAAAGTTTCGTATATGGAGCCCAAGTCATTATAAGCTATAAAATCATCAGGTTTTAGTTCAATAACTTTTTTTAAATACTCTATTCCTTTAGAATAATTTCCCTGATCCCCATAAATGACAGCTGCGTAATAATAGGCTTCTGAATAATTTTTATCCAGTTCTATAGCTTTTTCATAAGCATCTAAAGTAAAATCGATTTTACCTCCAGATAACTCATTTGTATATGCCACCCCATACCACGCTCCACTATTATCTCCTTGAATTGTTAAGATTTGTTTGTAAATTGAATTAGCTTTTTCATAGTCACCTATTTCGCTATACAAATCTGCTATGGAAAAAAGAGTGTTAACTTTTTCTTCGCCTTCTAGAAAAAATAATGCCTCATTGAATTTATTTAAGGCGGATAAGTAATTTTTTTCTTCTTTAGATTTATTTGCTTCTAACAAAATTTCAGTAACTCCATAGTTCATATTTTCATCCATGTTATCACCTTAAGTAATAATAACACATATCACTTACCTAGGCTATATAGTTAATTGTAAAACTGGTAAAGTCCATATACTTGGAAATAACTTAGTTATTTGATAAAATACATTTAATAAAGGAAATGAGGTATAAGATGTGGAAATAATTTTTGCTAAAGACAATAATAAAAAAGAAATAGGTCTCCTAACTGAAAAATTAAACCAACACGGATTAATATGCGGAGCTACAGGAACGGGTAAAACTGTAACTTTAAAAGTATTGACAGAATTTTTTTCTGATTTGGGAATTCCAGTAATATTATCTGATGTAAAGGGAGATTTGACAAATCTTGCAAATTCAGGAAAATTAGATGGTTTAGAAGAAAGACTTTCTCAGCTGGGAATTGAACAACCAGATTTTACAAATTTTCCAGTAGAATTGTGGGACATTTACGGCGAAGAAGGAACTCCTTTAAGGGTTAGTATTAGCCAAATGGGACCGATTCTCTTATCTCAAATATTAGAACTAAACGATACTCAACAAGGGGTTTTAAACATCGCCTTTAGAATTGCAGATTCAGAAGGACTTATGTTATTGGATTTAAAAGATTTAAAATCTATTTTGAGATTTCTTTCAGATAATAGAGAAGAAGTCTCTAGGGAGTATGGAAATGTTTCTACTCAAAGTATTTCTGCAATCCAAAGAAAAGTATTGCTCTTAGAAGATTTAGGTGGAGATTTATTCTTCAGTGAGCCCTCTTTAGAAATTAGAGACTTAATTCGAGAAGACGAAAATCGAACGGGCATGATAAATATTATTAATAGCAAAAAATTGATTGGAAATCCTACAATTTATGCCATGTTCTTATTGTGGCTCCTTTCAGAACTGTACGAGGAGTTGCCAGAAGTTGGCAATCAAGAATTTCCTAAGTTGATATTTTTCTTTGACGAAGCCCATTTGCTATTTAACAACGCTTCAAAGGCTTTACTAAATAAAGTTTTACAAATTGTAAGATTAATTCGCTCTAAAGGAGTGGGGGTCTTTTTTGTAACTCAAAATCCTACAGACATTCCTGACGACATCTCAAGTCAATTAGGAACGAAGATAATTCATCAATTAAGGGCATTTTCACCGAGAGAGCAACGATCTATAAAGGAAATTTCCCAGGGGTTGAGGCCAAATCCAGAGTTTAACTTAGAAGAAGAAATCCAATCCTTAAGAACTGGCGAAGCTATCATCACAACTTTAGATGAAAGCGGAGCCCCAACGATTGTAGAAAAAGGATTAATTTTTCCTCCAAGATCTTCTTTTGAAGTTTTAACTGATGAGGAAGAAAAAAATATTTATAGTAAATCAAAGATGTTTGATAAATACGCAGAATTAGTCGATAGAGAATCTGCATATGAAATATTACAAGCAAAGATTGAAAGCGAAGTCGAAGTTGTAGAACTTGAAAAAGTCGAAAAGAAACCCGAAAGAAAAAAAGATGATTATATGACAAAAATGTTCAACTCTGCCCTCTATTCATTTACAAGACAAGTGGGAAGAGAGATTGCAAGAGGGGTTTTTGGAACTTTTAAAAGAAAATAAAAATTTTAAAGAAATCTTTTATTTTAGTTTAGCTCACCACAATGCCATAGTGGTGAGCTTTTTAAAAATAAATATATACATTTTTGATAAATTGTGATACACTTTTATCGATAAACGATAAATGAGGTGTCTAATGTATAAAATAAAATCTTACGGCAAAATTAATCTAAGCCTTGAGATTCTGGGAAAAAGAGAAGATGGCTATCACAATATAGACACTTTAATGAATCCCATAGATTTGTGGGATGAGATTTTAATTGAAAAAATAATTGGAGATAAATTAATACTAGAATCTAATAATCCAAATTTCCCCGTTGACGAAAGTAATTTAATTTATAAAGCTTGGGATATTTTAACAAAATATAAAGGAAAAGATACAGGTTTAAAAATAACTGTAAATAAAAATATTCCCATCGCTGCCGGCTTAGCTGGGGGTACGAGCAATGCTTGTGAAGTAATGAAAGCTTTAAACGCAATTTGGAATTTGGAATTTGACAACGAAACTTTAGTAGAACTTGCCAAACCATTAGGTGCAGATTCTACATTTTTCTTTTTTGAAGGACTTCTTAGAGGAGAAGAAATTGGGGATAAAATAGCTAAAGTTAAGGATAGTCTAAAATATCCTTTAATACTAATAAATCCAGGAATTCATATTTCTTCAAAGGATGTATATTCTAAAATATCTAAATATACCAAAGGAAAAGTTGAAAATTTAGTAGAAAATATTCATAACGACGATTTCTTGTTAAATAATGCTTTTAACTCTATGGAAGATGTAAGTTTTCAGATGCATCCGGAGTTGGAAAATATAAAAAAAGATTTAAAAAGCCATGGAGCTGATTTGTCCTTGATGAGTGGATCTGGACCGACTATATACGGGATATTTAAAGATGATAAAATTCGAGATTTAGTATATACTAAACTTTCGAATAAATACAAATATGTAATAAAATCTAAAATGATTTAGGTGATAAAATGTTAGAAATGAAAAATGCTTTAGAAAAATTAGAAAATGAAGGCTCTCCCATTGAAGTAGCAGTTGTGGGAATTGGAAAAATGGGAAGAAGTTTAGTTGATAGACTTCTTACTCTAAAGGGAATGAGACCTGCATTAATTGTAAATCGTCACCTGGAAAAAGCCCATAAAGCCTTGACTTATTTGGGAATAGAAGAAGAAAATATCGTTTCAGCTAAAAATATTTCTGATGTGGAGGAAGCCATTTTAAATGGCAAATTTGCAATAACTGAAAACTATGAACTAGCTGTCAAATCTCCATCTATTGATGTTGTGGTGGAAGCCACTGGAAATCCACAGTATGGCGCAGAAGTAGCTTACAACTCAATTGTAAATAAAAAACACATTATCATGTTAAATGTGGAGTGCGATTCTGTTATTGGACCTACCCTATATAAATTAGCAAAAGAAAATGGTGTAGTTTATTCAGGGGCAGCTGGAGACGAGCCAGCGGCAATTATGGAACTTGTCGGATTTGCTTGGGGATTAGGATTTGAAGTTGTAGCGGCTGGAAAGGGAAAAAATAATCCAAAGGATATCCACGCTACCAATGAATCAGTTGCTGTCCTTTCTGTTTTAAAAGACGTTTGCAAAAAAAGTCTAACTTCCTTTGTAGATGCTACTAACACTATGATAGAACTAAATGCAGTAGGAAATGCCATTGGATTTAAACCAGATGTAGAAGGATGCCATGGGATAAATTCCGATATTAAAGAGTTGGGAAAAAAGCTAAGCTTAAAAGAAGAAGGTGGAGTTTTAAATAGTTACGGAATTTTAGACTATGTTCACGGAATAGCTCCTGGGGTTTTCGTAATCGTTCAAGGAGATTCCAAAGAGACTATAGACACCTTGAGATATGTGGGAATGGGAAACGGTCCTAATTACGTTTTATATAGACCTTTCCACCTATGTTCATTGGAGACTCCTATCTCCATTTACAAAGCGGCAATGAAAAATGAAGCCACTATTGCTCCAATAATGGGACAAGTTTGTGATACTATAACATATGCTAAGAGAGATATGAAAAAGGGAGATTTAATCGAAGGTATTGGATCAGATTACGTCTACGGTTCCCTAGTCACTCATGAAAAATGTATGGAGAACAATTTGCTCCCAATTGCATTAATTACAAAGGGAACTAGACTAAAGGTCGACGTTAAAAAAGACGAAATAATCACCTACGATATGGTGGAATTAGAAGAAGATGAATTAATTACCAAGCTAAGAAGACAGCAGGATAAGGAAGATGTATAAAAATAAATTTATTTCTGCAATTATAACTGCTGCTGGCAGCGGAACTAGAATGGGAAAGGATATTCCAAAACTAGAATTAAAGTTATTAGATAAAGCGATAATCGACCATACTGTAGAAAAAATTTCTAGTTTAGATATTTTTGATGAGATAATATTAGTTACCAGTAAAAATCTAATGGAAAAATATACCAAGCGATTTGAAAGTTTAAAAAATTTAAAAGTTGTTTTAGGAGGAGATTCTAGAGAGGAATCCACCTATAATGGGTTGAAAGCTCTAAGTGAAAAGTCGGAATTTGTACTTTGCCACGACGGAGCCAGACCCCTTGTTACGAAAGATGTTATTATTAGATCTGTTGATTCAGCACTGGAATATGATTCTGGAATTGCAGGTGTAAAGGCAAAAGACACTATAAAAATAGTAGAAAATGATATTGCAATCTCTACCCCACCGAGAGAAACTTTATACCACATTCAAACTCCTCAAACTTTTTCTAAAAACCTAATCCTAAAAGCTTATAACAATTTTTTTGGTACGATTGTCCAAACAGATGACGCGGGATTTTTAGAAGCCATGGGAGAAAAAGTACACATTAGTCTAGGGTCTTATTCAAATATTAAAATAACGACACCTGAAGATTTGGCAATTGCAAAAGCTATTATGGAGGAAAAATGAGAATTGGCATAGGATATGACGTTCATAAACTTGTAAAAGGCAGAAATTTAATAATAGGAGGAATAAAAATTCCCCACGAATTTGGACTTCTAGGACATTCTGATGCAGATGTTTTAGTACACGCTATTATGGATTCTATGTTAGGCGCTCTGGCTTTGGGAGACATTGGGAAGCACTTTCCAGACAGTGATATGGAATATAAGGATATCGACTCTTGCCAGTTGTTAAAACGAGTAAATGAGTTGATTTTAAGTAAAGGATATAAAGTTTCTAATATTGATTCAGTTGTAGCTTTAGAAACTCCGAAAATAGGAAAATATATAAATGAAATGAGAGAAAAACTTTCTAATATTTTAGAAATAGATATGGAACAAATATCTATTAAAGCCACGACTACAGAAGGTTTGGGATTCGTTGGAACAAAAGAAGGGGCAAGTTCTTACGCCGTTACCCTATTAAAAAAGATAGGTGATTAAAATTAGTAACTATTACACATTAAACCAATATTTCCAAAATAAATACAAAGAAAAAATTGGAAAGCTAAGCCTAGATGGTAATTTCACCTGTCCCAATAGAGACGGTAAAATTTCAGATTTAGGCTGTATTTTTTGTTCTGAAATGGGAAGTGGAGAATTTACTTCGGGAAAATTGCCTTTAGAAGAACAAATTGAAAAACAAAAAGAGATTGTAAAGAAAAAATGGAATAATAATAAGTTTATCGCCTATTTCCAAAACTTTACAAACACCTATAAAGATGTGGAGTATCTTAGAAGTTTATATGAAAAAGTCTTAGAAGATGAGAGTATTATTGGAATTTCCATCGCCACTAGAGCCGATTGTCTAGAAGAAGATGTATTAGATTTGTTAGAAGAATTTTCCAGTAAATGTGAGCTCTGGGTCGAAATAGGAATGCAAAGTATTAAAGAATCTACAATTAATTACATCAACAGAGGCTATTCCCACAATTTTTTAGATGAAAAGTTAAAGGAATTAAAGAAAAGAAACATAAAATTCTTGCTCCATGTGATTTTTGGTTTGCCCGATGAAAGCAAGGAGGATATGTTAAAGTCCATTGAGTATATAAACCAAATAAAACCCTTTGGGGTTAAAATTCATAGCCTGTATATCCAAAATGACTCTCGAATTTACAAGGATTATCTAGAGGGAAAAGTAAAGCTTTTGAGTAAAGATGAGTACACAGATATAGTAGCAGAAGCTCTATTTATTTTAAATAAGGACATCGTCGTTCACAGAATCACAGGAGATGGAGATAAAAAGAAATTAATTGCTCCCCTTTGGGCAAAAGATAAATTAGGAGTTATTGGAGAAATACAAAGAAAGTTAAAACTCAAAAATCAAAAAATAGAGTGATTATGTCCCCACTCTATTTTTTTATACACAATTAAAATGATGCTTAGCGAAAATACGCCAAGCATCATATCTATAAATTAAAAATCTTAAATATATTTTCTAAGTTCTTCTACCTTATCTGTTTCTTCCCATTTTACTCCTAAATCTTCTCTACCAAAATGTCCGTAAGCTGCTAATTTCTTATAGATTGGTTTTCTTAAATCCAAATCTCTTATAATAGCTGCTGGTCTCAAATCAAAAACTTCGTCCACAATTTCTTCAAGTCTCTCATTTGAAAGTTCGCTAGTTCCAAAGGTATCTACATAGACGGAAAGGGGTTTAGAAACTCCTATTGCATAACTAATTCCAATTTCACATCTATCTGCTAATCCTGCTGCAACTATATTTTTAGCCACATATCTAGCAGCATAAGATGCCGATCTATCTACTTT
>JAEZYW010000084.1 GCA_023418835.1 Bacillota bacterium
GTATATAGGATAATTGACCAGGTTTTTCTAATTGATGGTAAATATTTAAAATACCATATAGCTCATTTTTCGTAATTTCAGGGCTCAAAGAATAATAATCCCTTATTATCTTTAGTTCTTCCTCTTCATCAGCATCTTCTGGTATGGAGTATTTCTTTTTAAAGCCATTTAAACTTCTAACACTTGAGTACTCAAACCCATCTGCGACAGAAATTCCTGTATTTATACCGTCACTTATCATCTGATTTTGCATAATTGAGGCATTGCCTTCATATCCAATT
The DNA here is from genome assembly GCA_023418835.1 of Bacillota bacterium. Taxonomy (GTDB): domain Bacteria; phylum Bacillota; class Clostridia; order Tissierellales; family Peptoniphilaceae; genus Neofamilia. The sequence continues at coordinate 282 of JAEZYW010000084.1, forward strand.
AATTCATCGACTAAATCATTTTCTATTAATCTATTTGCAATAATGTCTACAATAAACGGTTCTTCCATTGATGGATCATTTGGATTACTATATGTTGGAATGCCATCCTTTATTTCCATAGCAAACTCCAATGGCATTTCATTTTTATCAAAAATTTCCATAACTTGGTTTCCAACGTTTATTCCATCTTCTTTAACTTCGTATTTAAGAAAATTTCTTAATGAGTTCTTTTGAAATATCACTTTGAAGTCATTTTCTGCGCTAGACTCCATCGTTATTTCTGGATAAATAGAGCTTAATCTAGTTTTGGTATTGAGGTAAGTTCGTTGATATGAAATTTCACTTTCCTTTAAAGAAATATTCTCTTGTAATCCTTTGTCTTTTAATAGATTAAATACCAGTTCCCTATTTATTGGATGGGATAATAATTTTTTTAGTATAGTTTTGTCATCGCCAACCATTAATTTCAAAGATGTTTTTGCATTTGAATCCATTGGTATATTATTTTCTCTATACCAATCTTCAATTTGAATTCCAGATTTAAAGTGAAAATTTAAATCTCCATCTACCAATTCGTAATAAATGGGAACTTCTTTTGAATTAAACTCTAAGGAGTTTATGATGTTTTGAACAGAAAAATATTTAAATTCCCTACCTTCAATATTTTTATAATAATAGGATCCAATAATCTCATCTAGTAAGTCATTTTCGATAATTATTTCTAGAACCCTATCTCGAGGACTTATTAAATCTTCATCATTACTAGTTTCTTCATTATAAATGTATTCGTTTACAAGTAGTGGAAACTCCGTACTGTAGTTGATAGCATCATTTTCTAAAAGTGTAATGATATCAATCATATATTTATTTTTTTTATCTGCTTTTATTCCACTAAATTCATCTTTTAATATCTGCAACGTAAACATGGGCTTATTACCTGCAAGTAATATCCCATTTCTATCTCGTATTTCACCTCTTGGCGCAGTTACATATATGTCTTTTATTCTCATGTTCTCTGAAAGTTGTCTAAAATGATCTCCTCTAGCAATTGTTAAAGTTGCCAATCGCAAAGTCAATAACGCAAAAAGTATTATTGAGAAGAAAGATATTATTTTATATCTTCTTTGAGAGTTTATATTATTATTTTTCAATAAAATCAATTCCTTTTCAAACTAGGTAATCTAACGCGTTTAACCCTTTCAATTTCCAGTTCTTGATAGACTATAAAAATAAATATTTCCAGCATAGTTTCCACTTTTAAAACATTTAAAAATATAGAAAATATATTGACACTATAAGAAAGAAAAAAATACACAAAAAGATTTACCACACTGTAAATAAAAGAACCAACTAAAACATAAAAAATGGCAGTTTTGTTGTTCTCTTCAAAAATGTATTCGCTAATTATTCCAATTGAATATCCTACGATAAGAAATGCAAGAGCTTTTATCCCCAAGTTGGGAGAAAGAAGGACATCCATTAATAATCCAGATATCAATCCACAAAGTCCACCAATGATCCTACCTTTTTTCTGAGCTATATATACAGTTAAAATTAAAACTATATTTGGATAAAATCCAAACAATATGCCGTTATTAATTATTGAAACTTGAATTAAGATTATTATAGACAAAATTACTAAGAGATTTAATCTATTCTTCATAATTGTCTCCGATAATAACCATTACATTATTCAACTTTTCAAAATCAACAGCTGGAACAATTGTTACTTTTTTTCTTAAATTCTCTTCGTCATTTACTACATTAGTAACTCTTCCCACATAAATTCTAGGAACATAAACTTCTCCCAGGCCTGATGTGTAAAGTCTATCGTCTGCAATAATGTCACTTTGGCTGTCAAACATATATCCTTCAATGGTTTCACCATTAGTTTTGTTAATGATTCCACCTTCTTGGGTCCTAACGTTTGTAAAAGAAATGCTGTTATTTTCTTCTATGATCAAAGAAATTTTCGACCAATTATCTCCAACATCCTCGACTTTTCCCACAAGACCTTCAACAACCACATTTTCAGATGACTGAATACCTAAAATAACAGTATCCAATCTATTTATTCCATTTAAAGATCCCTTATCTATTAAAAATTTATCGTTAGGGTCATTGGATTTACCAATAATATTTGCTTTTACTAAATTGAATTTGCTATTGGATAAAAGTTCATGCTCATTTCTTAGGTAATCTGACCTAGCTACGATATCATTTAACATCAAATTTTCTTCTTTTAAGGCTAAATTTTCTTCCTCTAGCTTTTTATTTTCTTTAACAATATTAGGTATATTAATAATTTCTTCTACCGTTGTAGAAACTGCAACAACACCTCTAGATGTAATGGCAACCACAGGTGTCATTAAGTCACCTAGAAATCTCTCGGCAATATTTACACTGTTTCTTCCGCCATCAGTGAATCCAATTAAAAACATTAATATAATTATTATTACAGAAAAAATTAGCCTCTCTTTATATTTTTTATAATGTTCATTCATTTACATAAATCCCTCTTCTAAAAAAGAAAAATACTTTCCATCTCCAATTATTATATGATCAATTATGTTAACTCCTAAAATTTCTCCAGCACTAACTAACTTTTTAGTTATATTTATGTCTTGATTACTCGGCTTGGGATCACCGCTGGGATGATTATGAAGCAAAATAATTGTATGGGCATTTCTCTTTATTGCTTTTAAAAATACCTCTCTAGGTTCTACTATAGCTTTGTCAATAGATCCAATTGAGATTTGTTCAATGTATTCCAACTCTTTTTTTGTATTAAGTAAAGCGATACGGAAGTGTTCCTCATTTAAATATCGCATTTCATCCATTACTATATTAGGTATCCTTGTTGTATCAGTAATTTTTTCCCTAGACACCTTTTGATCTCTATAAACTCTTCTTCCTAATTCAATGGCTGCCATTATTTTACAAGCTTTTATTTCTCCAATTCCTGAAACAGAAGTTAAGTCTTCACAAGTTGCGTTTACCAAAAATTTAAGACCGTAATACTCATCGTCTCCTTTTAATCTTGAAGTATTTTGACCTAAATCTATGAGTTTTTGAGCAACCATCAGAGCACTTTCTTCCCTAGTTCCAGACCTGATAATCAGCGCAATCAATTCACTATTAGATAAAATCTCTGGTCCATGCTTAAGTAATTTCTCCTGAGGTCTCATATCCTCAGGCAATTCTTTCATAGTTTTATACATCATTTGCAAGCTCCATTAAATTTATTCCCAAGTATTTGTCTAGATAAAATGATATTTTAGATATTGGAAAACCAACCACTGATAGATAGTCTCCTACTATTTTTTTGACAAAAATTGCTCCTTTATCTTGTATTGCGTATGCACCTGCTTTGTCTTTCCACTCCTTAGAAAGAATATAATTCTCTATTGTTTTATCACTTAATTTGTTGAAAATTACAGTTGTTTCTTCGTAATCGCAAATACTAACGCCTTTATCTTCACAATAAATATAAAAAGACGTAATAACTCTATGGGCGCGATTCGAAAGCATATGCAAAAATTCCCTAGCTTCATTTTCATTCTTTGGCTTTCCAAGTATCTTATTATCTAATATAACCGTTGTATCTGATCCAATTATTACAAAATTTTCTAAATTGTCCTTAACACTTTTGACCTTATCCTTGCTTATGGACATTAAATTAGTATATATGTCATAATCAGAATTAATCACTTCTTTAGAGTTGCTCTCCACACTTTTAAAATTCTTTGTATAAATACTTAAAATTTCCTTTCGTCTTTCTGATTTTGAAGCTAATACAATCCTCATTGGATCCATTCTCCTTCAGATAAAATGAGCTTAGTTTTTAAAGTGTTCAATACATAAATAGAACTGATGCCAACAAAAGCTCCAGTAAAAATTCCAATTATTAATAATACTGGTAAGTAGCTAAACATCATAATATTTCCAAGTAATATACTAGATATAAAGATTTGTGCAATATTGTGAAAGCTAGAACCTATTAAGCTAATTCCGATTATTGAAAATGCTTTTTTACCATACTTTAATGCAATAATCATAGCAATGCTACTTAGAAGCGCCCCGCTAAAACTATATATAAAACTGGATACATTACCACTCATTAACATCAATAATAGACTTTTTAGTAAACTTACTGCTAATCCTTTTTTATAACCAAAGGTAATCAATGAAACTAGAACAATAATATTAGAAAAACCCAATCTCAGTCCGGGGGCTAAAAAAGGTAGAGGTATCATGGCTTCAAACAAACCCAAGATGCTACCTAAAGCAGCCAATAAGGACATTATAACTAATTCTTTTGTTTTCATTAATTCACCACATCTACATCATCTACGTTAACTTCAGTAATTATCTCTACAACCATCCTATTTGGAAGACAAATAATCGTCTCTCCAGCATTATATATAAAACCTTGCTTTACATCTATTTGATCGGGACACGAAGCTTCCTTACTTCTTACTCCGTCACTAGTAAATTCTAAAAGGTTATATCCAAACTCTGTTTCAATTGGAAGTAAAAGTCCATCAGAATCATTATCTATTTTAATCCTTTCAATTTCTACTCCATTTACTTGTACAACGGCATATTTATCCCCTGTAGTATTAGTATTGATTTTATTTTTTGAAATAAAAAAGATTCCTATACTAGAAATTATAATTATAATTACTATAATGAAATCTCCAAATTTAAGTCTAGTATTCATTGATTTATTATATCATAAAACTTTAGCCTAAAAAACCTTATACACAATACTTTAACAAAAGAAAAAAATAGAGTAAGCACATGAATTTGCACTTACTCTATAAAGTCAAACTTTTTTAAGTAACTCTATAATAGAGTCAATTTTAATTTATTTTGCTTCTTTAACTTCTTCTGGAACTTCATACTCTGCAGTAATACATTTAGTTGGACACTTTTGCACACATACGCCGCATTGTGTACAACCAGAGTAATCTATTTTAGCCAAGTTATTGTCAAAATCAATTGTTTCTTCAGGACAGTTTCTTACGCAAAGTCTACATCCTATACAACCAATTGAACAATTAGCTCTAACTTCTTTACCAGAATCTGTAGCATTACATTTTATAACTGTTAATGCATCATAAGGAACCATATCTATTACATTCTTAGGACAAACTTCAATACATCTGTTACAAGCCGTACACTTATCCTTATCTATAATAGCAATCCCATTTTCTATTCTTATAGCATCAAATTCACAAACATCAAAGCAAGTTCCTCCACCTAAGCATCCGTGAGTACACGCTTTGTCTCCGTCATAATACATGCTTCTTGCTCTACAGTCTTGAATTCCTAAAAAATCAAACTTATTAACTGCTTTATCGCAATCACCTTGGCACAAAACAACTGCAACTTTTTTTTCAACTACAGCTGAATCTAGACCCATTATTTGAGCTACGTTATCGGCAGTTTCTTGTCCACCAACTGGACATGCATTAACTGGCGCCTCACCCAAAACAATTGCATTGGCAAGACCAGCACATCCTGGAAAACCACAAGCACCGCAATTAGCTCCAGGTAGAGCATCGTTAACTTCTATTACTCTAGGATCTTCTTCAACGTAAAATACTTGGGATGCATATTGTAAAATTAGCCCAAATAAACCGCCGATTAGACCTAGAGCTATCATTGGATATAAAAATATTTCCATTGTTTCCTCCTTAAACTAATCCGGCAAAACCACTAAAAGCTATGGACATAAGGCCTGCTGCTACCAATGCTATTGGAACACCTTCCAATACTTTTGGTACGTCTGCAAGTTCTAATTGCTCTCTTAAGGAAGCGATTAATATTAATGCTAAAAAGAATCCTATAGAAGCTCCTATTCCATTTATTAAAGTGTCGAACAGATTGTAACCTTGAGTAATATTAAGAACTGCAACACCTAACACCATACAGTTTGTTGTAATCAAAGGTAGAAATACTCCCATTGCTGTGTACAAAGATGGACTCAATTTTTTGATTGCCATCTCAACAAATTGTACTAGTGAAGCTATTACTAAGATAAATGTTATCGTTTGTAAGTACTGAATATTAAATTCTTCTAACACGTAGTATTGTAAAACCCATGTAATAGCAGAAGCCATTACAACTACAAATGTTACAGCTATACCCATTCCTGTAGCAGTTTCTGTCTTAGAAGAAACACCCAAAAATGGACAAATTCCTAAAAACTTTGCAAATACATAGTTATCTACTAATATTGTAGAAACTAAAATTGATATAATAGTTGCCATTTTTACCTCCTAAGCCATTTTTTTATTAACAAAATACTTAAATACAGCGATCAAAAACCCAAGAGTTATAAACGCTCCAGCTGGTGCAGTTAAAACTCCAATTCTTGGTATAATGTCAGGTAGAACTTTTATTTCCATAGCGGTTCCAGCCATTAAAGTTCCACTACCAAATAACTCTCTAAATATTCCCATTAATAAAACTGATAATGTATATCCAAATCCGGCACCTAAACCATCTACAAGAGAAGGAATTACTTTATTTTTATAAGCAAAACCTTCTGCTCTACCTAAGATCAAACAATTTACAACAATCAGTGGTAAGAAAATACCTAAAGATTCATAAATCGCAAGAGCATATGCGTTTAGCACCATTTGTACTATCGTTACAAAAGTCGCAATAACAACTATAAAAATTGGAATACGAATTTTGTCTGGAGTAAATTTTCTTATGGCTGATACTACTGCATTACTCATAGCAGCTACGAAAATAACAGCCATACCCATTGAGAAACTATTAATTACTGTTGTAGTTACTGCTAGGACAGAACAAAGACCAATTAATTGAATTAAAATGGGATTGTTTTTAAATATTCCATCTATAAATACTTTACTTAATCTCATTATATCCTCCTAATTTCCAGAATAAAATTCTTTGAAAGCGGCAACTGCATCATTTAATCCTTCAATAACTCCTCTAGATGTTACTGTAGAACCTGAGATTGCTTCAATTTCATTTTCTCCGCCACCAGATCCTAAAGCTAAAGAATCGTTATTTGCAACTGACTTACCTTCGTATCTACTGTAATATGATTCTTCTGAAATCACATTACCAAATCCTGGAGATTCATCGTTTGATATATTCCTAAATGCAACAATATTTCCTTCATTGTCGAAAATAATTGCATTTTCCATTTCTCCACCATATCCATTGGAAGTCACGCTAAAAATTTTACCAAAATCTTCACCGCCACGTGTTACGTTTAAAACTGATTTAATCTTTGGATACGAACTTTGAATTTTTTCAAACTCTTCTTCAGGAACATCATTAATGTCATCTCCTTCTTCAAGAGCATTGTAATACATCTCATAACTTGCTTGTTTAGTATTCTCAGCAATAACAGGAGCTGTCATAGAGTCTAAAAATGCTAATAAACCTGCTGCCACTGCACAAACAATTAGTAATGTTGTCCCTAATTTTAAGTACTCTTTCATTTAGCTTTTACCTCCCCGAACACTCTTCGTTGAGTATATCTATTTATCAAAGGTGTAGCTACATTCATAATTAATATAGCATATGAAACACCTTCTGGCATATTTCCTTTTACTCTTATTAATGCAGTAATAATTCCACATCCAACTGCAAAAATTATTTTTCCTAAATCTGTAGATGGAATAGTAACATAATCAGTAGCCATGAAGAATGCTCCTAATATAAGTCCTCCACCTAACAAATGCCATGGCAATAAATCAAATTTCACGCCTAATAATACAAACATTATTGCAGTAGAAACTATATAAATA
>JAEZYW010000112.1 GCA_023418835.1 Bacillota bacterium
GCTAAGTCTCTGGAATTGGATGTACAAAAAGTTGATTTATCTAGAACTTATGACGAATTAATAAAAGCTTCATTTCTTGGTGAAAATCATTTAGCAAAAAATAATATAAAACCAAGACTAAGGATGACGACTTTATATTATTATGCCCAAGAGTTAGGTTATTTAGTTTTGGGCTCATCAAACAAATCAGAATACCATATTGGATATTTTACAAAGTGGGGAGATACTGGCTCTGATATTATGCCTTTAGTAGATTTTACAAAAACAGAAGTCTTCCAAATGGCGAAACTTTTAAATATACCAGAAGAGATTATCAATAAGAAACCTTCTGCAGGATTATGGGAAGGTCAAACAGATGAGGATGAAATGGGTTTTTCCTACGAAATTCTAGATTCAATTATAGAAAACAAATCGTTGAATGAAGATTTTGTAGAAGATATAAATAATAAAAATAAAAATTCAAATCATAAGAGGAATATGCCTCTTATATATGTGAACAAATGGAGGGAGAATTAATGGCAGGACATTCCAAATGGAGTAATATTAAACATAGAAAGGGTAAAGAAGACGCAAAAAGGGCAAAAGTTTTTGCGAAATTATCCCGATATATTACAGTGGCAGCTAGAACAGGGGGACTAGACCCTGATTTTAATCCAGAACTAAAATCGGCAATTGACAAGGCTAAGGCAGAAAATATGCCTAATGACAATATAGAAAGAGCTTTAAAAAAGGCTTCTGGAGAATCGGGAGGAAAAGACTTTGAATCTATAACTTATGAGGGCTATGGACCATCTGGAGTTGCGGTAATAGTTGAAGCTTTAACTGACAACAGAAATAGAACTGCTCCAGATGTAAGACACGCTTTTGAAAAGTTTGGTGGAAATCTAGGTACATCAGGTTCAGTAACTTTTATGTTCGATAGATTGGGAACAATAATTATCGAAAAATCAGAAGATATTGACGAAGATGAACTTATGATGAATTCCATAGACTTTGGTGCAGACGACTTTGAAGTCTTGGAAGATGCTTATGAAATCACAACATCAACAAGTAATTTTATGAATGTTAGGGATAAACTGGAGTCAGAAGGGTATACGTTAGCCATGAGTGAAATAGGATATATTCCTCAAAACTATGTAGATCTATCTGAAGAAAAAGACATTTCAAATATGGAAAAAATGATTGATATGTTAGAAGATAATGATGACGTTCAGGAGGTCTATCACAATTGGAATAGCGAAGAGAGGTTGTGATGATTACGAATCCAGTAGCATTTAGTATTTTTGGACTTGAAATTATGTGGTATGGAATATTTATTACCACTGGAATATTTTTAGGGATATTGGTAGCCCGCAGTTTGGTAAACGAAAAGAGGGGATTGACAAAAGATAATTTTCTAGACTTAATGTTGATTATGATCCCTGTAGCAGTTGTAACTACAAGGCTATATTACGTTTTGTTTTATGATTTAGACTATTACTTGGAAAATCCCTTGCAAATTCTAAACTTTAGACAAGGGGGACTTGCAATTCACGGGGGGATACTTGGTGGTATCCTAGTGGTTTTTATCTACTCTATTTTAAAAAAGGTTCCCTTTTTCTATTTGGCAGATGTAATATCTCCAGGACTGGCTTTGGGACAGGCGATTGGTAGGTGGGGAAACTACGCAAACCAAGAAGCCCATGGTGGACCCACTGACTTGCCGTGGGGAATAATGGTGGAGGGAGTGAAGGTTCATCCCACTTTTCTTTACGAATTCATTATTACATTTTCTTTATTTTTGTTTTTATATTTGTATTTAAGCAAGAAAAAGAAATTTGACGGACAAATGTTTAGCATCTATTTGATAATTTATTCTATCGGTAGATTTTTAATCGAGGGATTGCGAACTGACAGCTTATATCTAGGAACATTTAGAATAGCACAGCTAATGAGCATTGCAGGAATAATTGTGGGACTAATTATTTATTGGTCACAATCAAAAAGAAAAATAAAAAAAAAATAGATATAAATCAGTATTGAACAATAATTTAAGGCAAAAGGACTTTAGTCCCTTTGCCTTATTTTTTTATTTTCTTATAGAAAGAAAAGTATAAATAAGGTAATATATAGTTACTAAGTGGTAGAAAGTGGTACGAAGTAGTATAAAAGTGGCGGATTTTCCGATGAAGTGGGTGAAAATGTGTTTTTAGGCGAATTTAAACACAGTCTAGATGCCAAAGGCAGAATAATAATTCCATCTAAATTTAGATTTTCCTTAGGGGAAGAATTTGTCATGACCAAAGGTTTAGACGGCTGTTTATTTTTGTTTCCCATGGACGAGTGGAAAGCTTTTGAAGAAAAATTGAGATCGCTGCCATTTGCAAATAAAGACGCTAGAGCTTTTGTAAGATTTTTTACCGCCGGAGCTACAGAAAGCACAATAGATAAACAGGGAAGAACATTAATTCCCCCGAATTTAAGAGAGCATTGTGAAATCGAAAAAGATGCAGTGATAATTGGAACTCCAAACAGAATTGAAATCTGGTCTGAAGAAAATTGGAAAGACTACGTCAGCGATGAAAATCTTTCTTACGAAAATATAGCAGAGCAAATGGAAGAGTTAGGATTTTAAATGGAATTTATTCATAAATCAGTACTATTGGAAGAGACAATTGAAAATCTAAATGTAAAACCAGATGGCATATATCTAGACGGAACTTTAGGTGGAGCTGGTCATTCTTTAGAGATAGTTAAAAAGCTCAAAAACGGACTTTTAATAGGAATAGATCAAGACGTAGATGCAATAAAAAAATCCACTGAAGTTTTATCTGGATATGAAGATTTGGTAATTATTAGAAAGTCTAACTTCAAAGAATTTGACAATGTCTTAGATAGCCTTTCTATTGGAAAATTAGACGGGGCATTGTTAGATCTGGGAGTATCTTCTTTTCAATTGGATTCAGGAGAAAGGGGATTTTCTTATCACCAAGATCACCCCTTAGATATGAGGATGGACGATGAAAATCCTCTAAATGCAAAGATAGTTGTAAATACTTATTCCAAAGAAGACCTCGAAGACATAATTTTCAAATACGGGGAAGAAAGATGGGCTAAAAGAATTGCAGAATTTATTGTAAAAGAACGCTCCATCAAACCAATTGAAACGACCTTTGAATTAGTGGATGTAATCAAAAAAGCAATTCCAAAAAGTCAAAGATTAGACAAACATCCAGGAATGAAAACTTTTCAAGCTATAAGAATAGAAGTAAATGACGAATTAAATATCATAGAAAAAACTATAGAAAAAATTGTGGATAGGCTTAACCCTAAGGGAAGACTTGCCATAATAACATTTCACTCTTTAGAAGATAGGATTGTAAAAAATGCTTTTCGTTATCTAGAAAAAGATTGTATTTGCGACCCAAGAGCTCCTATTTGTACATGTGATAAAGTTTCAAAAGTAAAAATTATAACTAAAAAACCAATACTTCCTTCAAAGGAAGAAGTTGAGATAAACTCTAGATCTCGTTCAGCTAAATTGAGAGTATTAGAGAAAAAGAATTGAGGTGTCACTATGGCTGAAGCTGCAAGAAAATTAGATTATTCAAAAACTTATCCAGCCAATCTTGATGTTCAAAAAAATAACGCTGTTAAACATAACAAAAAAAATGCAAAGAAAAGAAAGATTTTCTGTTCTTTGTTGTACACAGCTTTTATTCTAATTTCAATAGCTTCAGCCATTTTTATGTTATCAAATTACGAAAAAATAACTTCATTAAATTTTGAAATTAGACGTATTGATGCTATAATAGTTGAGGCAGAAAAAACCGAATTAAATCTTCAGGCGAAAGTAGAAGAAATTAAGAGCAATCGAGATATAGTCGATGAAGCAAAGACAAAATTAGGCATGGTTTTTCCTGACAATAATCAAGTAGTATATTTTACATTAAGAGATACAGAAGTGGTAGAAGAAGAAAAGGGAGTAATTAGTAGCATATTTTCTACTATCACTGGAAATCGAAAATAGAAGTAGGGGGTATTCATGAAGAAAAATAGTACGATGTACGATAAAAGGATTATTTTTCTTCTTATTTTTTTTCTCATATTATCTTTGGCAATAATATCTAGATTATTTTATATTCAAGTTGTTAAAGGCGGAGTCTACTCCAAAATGGCCTTAGAACAGATTAATAGATCAGAAGAAATTGTTTCCGACAGAGGCATGATATACGATAGAACTGGAAAAAAGATGGCAGTTAACATCGCCGCTTCTACTGTATATGTCAATCCAAATGCTTTTGGAGACGAAAAAGAAAAAAGTAGAGTCATAGAAGAATTAGCTCCTTTAGTTGAGATGGAAGAAGGAGAACTTTATAATAGACTTTCCAGTGGGAAAAGAACAAAAATAAGACAGTGGGTAGATCGAGAGATTGCCAACAGAATTTTAGAAAAAAACTTCCGGGGAGTAGAAGTTGTAGAAGGTTATAGAAGATTTTATCCTTTTGGTAAAATGGCAAGTCATTTAATTGGTTTTACCAATGTTGATGGCGTAGGACAATATGGAGTGGAGTCTTCATACAATTCAGAGCTTACAGG
>JAEZYW010000148.1 GCA_023418835.1 Bacillota bacterium
CTTCAACAGTTTCTTCCCGACCGCATTTAGGGCATTTATCTCCAATTACCCCAGAATATCCACAGAGGGGGTCTCGATCCAATGGATGGTTTATAGAACCGTAGCCGATGTTTTTTTCTTTCATATATAAAATCAAGTCTTCAAATACAGATAAATTTTTACTGGGATCTCCGTCTAATTCAATATAAGTGATATGCCCTGCGTTTGTAAGTTCGTGGTAAGGAGCTTCGATTTCTATTTTCTTGTGGGCGTTTAGTTTGTAATAAACTGGAACGTGAAAGGAGTTGGTGTAAAATTTATGGTTGGTGATTCCTTCCATATTTCCGTATCTTTCTCTATCCATATTTACAAATCTTCCCGAAAGTCCTTCCGCCGGAGTTGCGATTAGGGAATAATTCAACTCCTCCATCTCTGCCCTTTCGTCGCATTTATCTCGCATATATTTTATAATTTCAATTCCAAGTTTTTGGCTTTCTTCGCTTTCCCCGTGGTGCTTTCCTCTTAGAGCCACTAAAGTCTCTGCAAGTCCAATAAATCCAACAGTGAGAGTTCCATGTCTTAAAACTTTGTCGATTTCATCTTCATTTTTTAAATTTTCAGAGTCAATCCAAATTCCTTGTCCCATTAAAAATGGATAGTTGTAAACTAATTTTCTCCTTTGGATTTCAAAGCGATGGCGAAGTTGTCTAAAAACTAAATCCAGCTTTTTATCTAAAAGATTGTAGAATTTATCCAAATCTCCCCTGGCCTCAATTCCAAGTCTGGGCAGATTGATTGAGGTAAAGCTTAGATTCCCCCTGCCTTTAGTAACTTCTTTTTCTTTGTCGTAAACATTTCCCATAACCCTAGTTCGACATCCCATATAGGCGACTTCTGTGTTATCGTCTCCTTCTTTGTAATACTGATAATTAAAGGGGGCGTCTAAGAAACTGAAGTTTGGAAAAAGTCTCTTTGAAGAAACCTTTATCGCCTCTTTAAATAAATCGTAGTTGGGATCACCTGGTTTGGAGTTAACTCCGTCCTTTACTTTAAAGATTTGTACTGGGAATATTGGGGTTTCTCCGTTTCCAAGTCCATCTTCTGTCGCCTTTAAAAGTTCTCGAATTACAAGTCTCGCTCCATGGGTCTTTCCAGTTCCGTAGTTTATGGAAGTGAAAGGAACTTGAGCTCCTGCTCTAGAATTCATGGTGTTTAAATTGTGAATTAGAGATTGCATTCCTTGGTAAGTGGAACGGGGGATTTTTTTATTTGCAAGTTCTAAAATATTTCTAATATTTTTGTCTAAATTTTCTTTGGAAAGTTCTTCCACCAAATCTTCGTAATCAAATTCTAAAATTCTCTGGATTTCTTTTTCGTCTAAATCGTCTTCTAAAAAGATTTTAGCTTCTTCTACAATGTCTTTAATGTGTTTTTTTGTAGTTTTGTGAACTCCGTCTGCCATTACGTTATCAAAATTGGGGATGGCTTGTCCTCCATGCATCTCATTTTGATTTGCCTGTAATGCAATGCAAGCTAGAGCTGCATAGCTTTCGATGCTTTGGGGATCTCTTAAAAATCCATGACCTGTGGAAAATCCCCCTTTAAAAAGTTTTTGCAAGTCAATTTGGCAACAAGTTTCTGTTAAAAGATAAAAATCCTTGTCGTGGATGTGGATGTCTCCATTTTTGTGTGCCTTCATCATATCCTCTGGCAAAACGTAATTGTCTATAAAGGATTTGGAAGACTCTGAGCCGTACTTTAGCATCATTCCCATTGCAGTATTTCCGTCTACATTGGCATTTTCTCTTTTCATGTCTACAGAATAGGCGTCTGAATAAGTCAGTTGTTTAAAAGTTTCCATCAGGTCGCTTTTTTGCTCTCTAATTTTTGCCCTTTCGCTTCGATAAATTATGTAAGCTTTGGCAGTTAAGGGAACTTCATTTTCCATTAAAACTAACTCCACTATATCTTGGATTTCTTCAACTTCTGGAATTTTGAAATCCTCAATACTGGATACGACTTGGGATGTGAGATTGTCAAGTTCTCGATCTGTTAATGTCTCACTGGGAACATTTGCGTTTGCCTTTGCAATTGCTTGGCGAATTTTGAAATAGTCGAAGGGGACTACTGTGCCATCTCTTTTTACAATTTGTTTTGGCGTCATGGGCATTTGGTTGTAAATAATCATTAAAAAAACTCCTTTTTAAGACTTGGAGTTTGACAGCATAACTGTTAAACCCGCTATGTCAATATCTTCGTGACACGGGCATTTCTTCGGCAAGTCTTCCGGCTTTGCTCCCCACTTACCCTTCCCGATTTTTAAATCAGTGGTCTTGTAAGTTTTGATTGAGCATTACGGCGGCGAATTCCGCACAGGCTTTGACCTGTTTCCTTTTTAATTGCATAAGCTACCGAGAAATACTATATATTGTGTTCGCAACTTAAATTATAAGGTATATGTTGTGTATTTGCAATGAGATAATTTAATTATATGTAGGGTACGCATTCCTATGCGTACCGAAACGTTATTTTGTTTCAAAGTAAAGAAAAAGGTCTCGATAAATCTTTTTTCGACTACCCTCGGGCCGGCAGGCCATGGAATGGTCGCGAAAAGATATTATCTTCGACCTTTTTATTCAATGAAACACATTAATTATTTATTTCCATAAGTGACTC
>JAEZYW010000196.1 GCA_023418835.1 Bacillota bacterium
TCCAAAAAAGAAGCGGTTAAAATTATTTCGGAAAAACACAATCTTAGAAAAAATGAAGTGTACGAGGTCAGCTTGGAGTTGTAATGGATATTATAAATGAAAATTTATGATCAAATTTAAAAAATCTAAATGAGAGTCTTAAAGAGAAATTAAATAAAATAGAAGGTTTAGACAGAGAGAGCTTAAGAAAAAACTTAGAGCAATTTGGAATTTTGGTAAATTTGAAAAAACTCGATGGATCAGAATTGAGTAAATTCAGTCCAATGGCTTGTGTAGATGGCTCTGTCAATAGGTATGGTGGCAGTCACCCCCATTACATAGATATATTTCAAGGTCTTTCTAAGTTAAGTGGAACTGAAAGTAAATCGATTTTCAAATCCAGTATATTTTCTCCAATCTTAAATTCTCCCACTGAGGAAGAAGACGAAGAAATTCGAAACAAACTTTTAGCAAGTATAGAAGTTGAGGTGGCAATAGAAACTCTTTTGTTTGAAAATGTGAAGACTCTTTTAATGGACGGAAATTTATTGAGATATAGCATTAGAAGCTCTGACAATTATGAAGAATTAAAAGAGATGTGCGAGTCTAAAAACGTTATATTAGCTGGATTTATTAAAGAAGCAAAATCTGATTTTTTATTTAAGCTATTGTTTCCAGAAATTTCAGGCTTTACACTTTACGACAAAGATTTGTTATATGGAGTTTTAAATGTTGGAGAAGGATTTATTTTCCACGACGAATATAATAAAAAATTGGAAAAAGATATTAGTTCTATGTTATTGAGAACTTCCAATTATCCAGGAATTGGCGGACTTGAGATTATTAATAGTCAAAGAGAGTTTATCTTAGATATAGGAAATCTATGTTATAGTCTGACTTCTTTAGCATCTAGGGGAGTTCCTATGATTATTGATATAGTTGATAAAGAGGTAAAATTGGATGATAAATTGACTACTGAACTTATCAATTCGTATATAGAAAAGGAAGTTATTGAAAGATTTTTTGTAAGTGAGAGAAGCTTGAGAAGATATTGAGGTGAATTCAATTAAAGTTTTAGGATTAACGAGCTCATCAGAGTTTTATATAGGATCAAAAAATAGAAATTTTAGGATTAACGAATATTTAGTTGTCCAAGACAAAATACAAGGTGATTTGGTCTTCGAAGTAATGGAATCCAATACTTATAATAAATACATTCCTTTAAATATTGGTGGAGACTTTATAGATTCAAATGTAATTGAATCTTTAGAAGCTATTGGGTATATAGTAGATGAGGAGACAATATACGTAGCAAAATGTAGGCTTTTAAATGAGGCCAATTACCCCATAGAGACTGGTTCTCCAGTGCGAGAGCCACAATTTGCAGAAATAAAAGATTATTTAATTAATGGTAGCCTAGAAGACGCTTTAATAGTTGGAGCAATAAAAAATACGGACAAAGTTTATTCTCAAATGGATGAAAACTTAAAAGGACATTTTCATTTAATGGAAGGGGATATAAAACCTCAAGGAGATGTACCCTTTATGTTTAATATCAATGAGATGAATCAATATCCACATATTGGAATATTCGGAGGTTCTGGTTCCGGAAAGAGTTATGGAATTAGGGTTTTCATCGAAGAGATTATGAAAAAAAACATTCCCTTAATTATATTTGATCCCCATTATGAGATGGACTTCCAGCAAAATGAAGATAATCCAAGTGGAAACATCAATTACCAAACCTACTATAACACCTTTAAAATAGGTTCGGAAGTGGGAGTGGACTTTAGAGATTTAAACTCAGCTGAACTTAAGAGACTTTTGTCTTCTTCAAGTGAGTTAACAGATGCTATGGAATCCACAGTGGATATATTGTTCTCACATTTTGGCAGGGGAAAAAGTGGGGTAGATGTAAACACTTTTGAAATTTTAATTAACGATTTAATTGAAATGAAGACCATTGGAGATTCTGCTAGGATAGAAAGTCTTATGAATGAAAACCTAGCTGACAAAGAAAAAAGAGAAAAATATTCCAGGTTGTTAGATTTATATGTTAAATACGATAAACAAACTAACGACAAAACTCTAAGGGGGCTTTCTTGGAGAATAGGATCTTTAATTAGTGCAGGGGTATTTTCAAAGGATTCAAAACCAATAATAGAGACTCTGTTTAGCGGTAAAACAGCTGTAATCCAAGGTAGTACCAGACTTCTTCAAGTATTTGGAGCCCACCTTATGGGCAAGTTGTATAACGCCAGAAGAAGTTATAAAGACAGTGGAAGTGATTATTTTCCTCCTTTTATCATAGTAACAGATGAGGCACACGAATTTGCGCCAAAGGGTTTGCCAAAGCCTTCTAAATCTATAATAAAAGAGATTGCTCAAGAGGGAAGAAAGTACGGAGTGTTCTTGGTTTTAGCTACTCAAAGACCAACTCTACTAGATGAAACTGTAACTGCTCAATTGAATTCGAAATTTATATTCAGAACTGTCAGAGGAACGGATATTCAAACCATTAGAGAAGAAACGGATATTTCTAGCGAAGAAGCTAAGAGACTTCCTTATTTAAAAACGGGAGATTTGTTTGCATCAATTGCTTCCATGGGAAGAACAATTTTTGCTAGAGTTAGACTTGCAGAAACTATAAAACCAAATATGGAAAATCCTTTTGACGAGTTAAAGCAAAGAAATATTGAAGATGACAAAAAGTTTTTAGAATTGATAGAAGACCATTTCCCCATAACTGATATGGATATGGTTAATATAGTAAAGATTTTAGAAAGAAATGACTTAAAGATTTCCGTTGGAGGTCTAGAAGAAAAATTAGAAATGTATGTTGCCAAAGGAATAATGGAAAAGAGATCGGGATTTGTAGATGAATATCATTTAGTAAAAAATAAATGATTAATTAATAATAGAGGAGAAATTATTTAAAATGGACTTAAAACTACATTACGACAGAGACATATCTCATGATGCTTATTTGTTTCATGAAGGAAAAAATTACGAAGCATTTAATATGCTAGGAGCACACAAATATAAAAAAGCTGGAATAAAAGATGGAATTAGCTTTACAGTTTGGGCTCCAAGAGCTAAAGAGGTTTATCTTATTGGAGATTTTAATGATTGGAACGAAACTAGTATTCCCCTTGCAAGATTTGCAGAGACGGGAATTTGGCAAGTAGTTGTAGAAGGGGTAAAACAGTTTGACGGTTATAAATATCGAATTGTTTCTGAAACTGGAGAGGTTAGAATAAAGGCGGATCCCTTTGCTTTTCATGCAGAAGAAAGACCTAGATCAGCTTCCAAATATTTCGATTTGAATGGTTACAAATGGGGAGATAAGACTTGGAATAAAAACAAATCTAAAAAACCAGTTTACAACAGCGCCATAAACATATACGAGGCAAATATTCTTTCTTGGAGGAAAAATGAGGATGGAACTCAATATTCTTACATAAAATTTGCAGATGAAATAGTGCCATATTTGAAAAAAATGGGTTATACCCATTTAGAATTAATGCCTATAATGGAGCATCCCTTTGACGGATCTTGGGGATATCAAGTGACAGGATTTTATGCACCAACTAGTAGGTTTGGTACTCCCCATGATTTCATGTACTTAGTAGACCAATGCCATAAAAATGATATAGGAGTTATTTTAGACTGGGTGCCTGTACATTTTGCTAAAGACGATCACGGACTTGCAAGATTTGACGGATCTTACTTATTTGAGTCTTTAAATAAAATTAGTGCAGAAAATGCAGCTTGGGGAACGTTGAATTTCGACTATTCCAAAGGAGAGGTGAGATCTTTCCTAATCAGTAACGCCATCTATTGGCACGAACATTATCATATAGACGGTCTTAGAGTGGATGCAGTTGCCTATATGCTTTATTACGGCTTTGGATATGACTCTGGAGAGTTACAACAAAATACTGAATCTGTGGAATTTTTAAAAGAGTTGAACACTGCGATTTTTGAAAGATTCCCTGACACGATGATGATAGCTGAAGAGTCGACTGCTTGGCCACAAGTTACCGCTCCCATTGAAGATGGTGGATTAGGATTTAACTTCAAATGGAATATGGGCTGGATGCACGATATTTTAGATTATATGGAAGATGATCCAATTAATAGAAAATTCAAACACGACCAATTGAGATTTTCATTTACCTATAATCATGCGGAAAATTACATTTTACCTTTGAGTCATGATGAGGTTGTCCATGGAAAGAAATCACTTCTTGATAAAATGCCTGGAAATTATTACGACAAATTTGCCTCTTTGAGACTTTTATTCGGATATATGATTGGGCATCCTGGTAAAAAACTGACCTTCATGGGTGGGGAGTTTGGTCAATTTATTGAATGGAATGAGTGGAAAGAACTAGACTGGTTCTTAATGGATTATGAAAAACATCAAGAGATGCAAATATACGTGAGCGAGCTAAATAATTTCTATTTGGAAAACAGTGAATTATTTGAATTAGATTCTGAAGATGAAGGACTTAGATGGGTAGAACACGAAAATGCCAATGAAAGTATTCTAATTTTTGAAAGATTAAATAAATCTGAAGAAAAAATAATTTGTGTCTATAACTTTACACCTGTGGAAAGGGTTAATTACCCCCTTGGAGTAGATAAACCAGGAATTTATCGAACTCTTCTAAGTAGTGATAGGAAGAGATACGGAGGTAATACCGTTAGAGTAAAAACTTATAGGACTTTAGAAGAAGGATACCACGGGCGTGAGTACGGATTGAGAATTAGCATACCACCACTAAGTGCTATGTTTTTAAAATTTAGTAAATAAGGAGGTTAATCATGGTAAATAACAGAATCGTTGCTTTACTTTTGGCAGGGGGACAAGGAAGTAGGTTAAAACTTTTGACTAAAAACATTGCTAAACCTGCAGTTCCTTTTGGAGGTAAGTATAGAATTATAGACTTTGCTTTGAGCAATGCGACTAATTCAGGAATCAATGATATTGCTATTTTAACTCAGTACAAACCATTTGAGTTGAATGCTCACTTAGGAATTGGTGCACCATGGGATTTTGATAAGGGTTCAGGTGGTCTGAGGATACTTTCTCCTTATGAATCTGAAAGTGGGGGTAGATGGTTTACTGGAACTGCAAATGCAATTTATGAAAACATTGACTCCATTGATATTATGGATCCCAAATACGTTTTGATTTTATCTGGGGATCATATATATAAAATGAATTATAAAAAGATGCTTAGATACCATCAAGAAAACGAAGCCGATTGTACCATAGCTGTAATTGAGGTTCCTTGGGAAGAAGCTCCAAGATTTGGAATTTTAAATACAGATGAAAATAATAAAATAGTGGAGTTTGATGAAAAACCAGAAAATCCCAAAAATAATAAGGCTTCCATGGGGATATACATTTTTAATTGGGACGCTTTAAGGGATTATTTAATTGAAGATGAAAATGACCCCAATTCTGAAAATGATTTTGGAAAAAACATCGTTCCTAAAATGTTAAGAGATGGCATGAATCTTTATGCCTTTGAATTTGAAGGCTACTGGAAAGATGTGGGAACAGTTAGATCTTATTGGGAATCTAATTTAGACCTACTGGATCCTGGCAATGATTTAGATTTGTTTGACAGGTCTTGGAGAATTTATACAAATAATCCAAACCTTCCTCCACAATTCATTGCAGAAAGTGCAGTAGTTAATAATGCCATGATAACAGAAGGATGTAATATTGCCGGCAAGGTAAATAACTGCGTATTATTTTCCAATGTGAGAATAGAAGAAGGAGCTGTTGTAAATAACTCCGTGATTCTTTCGAATGTTGTAGTCCAATCGGGGGCAAAGGTAAATAATGCAATTATCATGGAAGACGTGGTCATTGAAGAGGGAAGAAAGATAGGCTCTGATGAAGGAGACGAAAAAGTTTATTTAATTTCTCAAGACGAAGAAATTGTAGAATAGGAGGAAATTATGGATAACTTTATTGGAATACTCAATAATACAAATTTAGAATCGAATTTCAATTCTCTTTGTAAAAATAGACCGGTATATATGTTACCATTTGGCGGAAGATATCGTCTAATTGATGTGTGCATTTCTAATATGGTAAACAATGGTATTAAAACCGTAGCCATATATACTGGAGAAAAAATTCGTTCGACGATGGACCATTTAGCCGATGGTAAATCATGGAATTTAAATTCCAGATTTCAAGGTTTGTTTCTATATCCTCCGATAACCCAAGAACTTTCCATTGAAAGATTGGGAGATTTAGCAGACTTTTACAGTACTTTAAATTTTTTAGAGACTGCAAAGGCAGAAAATGTTATGATTCAAGATTCAAATGTCATCTTTATGAAAAATTTAGATGACGCTTGCAAAAAATTTGTCGAAACTGATTCAGACATATTATTAATGTATGTGGAAAAATCTGATAACACTGGAGAATATGTCAATACAGATAAGCTT
>JAEZYW010000031.1 GCA_023418835.1 Bacillota bacterium
CTTCTATTTCCCACTCCTGAAGATAGTCTAATCTTTTTTCCTAGCATAAGATTTTTTACAAATTCTCCTGTTGCGTGAATTGCTCCTACGTTGTGGCTGTAATCCACAATCACCTTAAAATCTCCAATATCAATTATGTTCATTCTGCCAGGAGATTGACCAATTGAGGGACTAAAGCTGATAAGTCCTTCTTTGATGTATTCTTCTTTTACTCCCAATGCGTAGGCAGCACCTACAGCTGCCATGACATTTTCAACATTAAAACCCGCTCTTCCTTCAAAAGTTATGGGAATTTCATTTATATTTGCAATGTCTAAAACTCCGCCGGGTTTTTGGATAATAATTTTTTCATCGAAAGTCGTCACGTTGAAGTTTCCATTTATTAGATTTTCTTTTAAGATTTTGTTATTTGGATCTTTGGAAAAAATTACGGTATGTCCCTTTATTTTATCTTTTCTGCTTATTGCCAAAGGGTCATCTCCATTTAAAATCCCATATCCTCCTGGTTTTACTGCTTCTGGGACAGAAGATTTTAGCCTTGCCAATTCTTCTAGGGTTTCAATTCCTCCAAATCCAAGATGATCAGATGTGACATTTAACAACACTCCAACGTCACACTTTTCAAATCCAAGTCCTCTTCTAATTATGCTTCCTCGGACAACTTCCAGAACTCCCCAATCCACAGTGGAATCTTTCATTACTGCTTTTGCACCTCCTGGACCAGAGTAATCTCCTTTTAGAATCTGAACGCTATCTATGAAAACTCCGTCTGTGGAAGTCGTTCCCACTGTCTTGCCACTAAAAGATAGGATGTGAGAAATCAATCTGGTAGTTGTGGTCTTTCCATTTGTTCCCGTAACGGCACAAATTGGAATTGTGTAAGATTTGTCCTCGGGAAATAACATATCAACTACTGCCTTTGCAATATTTCTAGGCTTTCCTTTCGAAGGATGCAGATGCATTCTAAACCCTGGGCCTGCGTTTACTTCTACAATTCCAGAAATCCCAGTTTCTAAAGGTTGCTCCAATGTCTCAGAAATGACGTCTATTCCCATTACATTTAATCCAATGAGCCTAGAGATTCTCTCCGCCATTCTTTGGTTTAAAGGATGAACTTTTTGAGTCACATCCGTTGCTGTACCTCCAGAACTTAGGTTGGCTGTGGATTTTACAAAAATCTTTTGATTGTTTTTGGGAATGGAATCTAAACTTAGATCCTGAATTTTTAATGCCCTTTTCGTATCCTCGTCAATGGCAATTTTCGTGAGGATTTTTTCATGTCCAATTCCCCTGTTGGGATTTTTGTTTTCCATTTCTATTAGTTTTTCTATGGTGTCTTTGCCATTTCCAACTACATGGGCAGGTTCTCTAAGGGCTGCCCCTTGAAATTTTCCATCTATAACTATAATTCTAAAATCTTTTCCTTTTAGGAATTTTTCCACAACCACATATGAATCTATTTCTCTTGCCAGTTCATAGGCATTTTTCAATTTTTCTTCAGATGTTATATTTGTCGTAACACCTCTGCCGTGGTTTCCAGAAAGGGGTTTTAAAACCAAAGGATATCCAATTTCTTTTGCAAATTCCAAAGCTTCTTCAAAAGAGCCCACCCCTTTTCCTTGGGGAACTGGAACTCCGTTTTCTTCTAAAATTTCTTTGGTTCTTTCCTTGTCTGCGGCGATTTCCACTCCCAAAGCAGAAGTGTCATCCATTAAAGTCGCTTCAATTCTTCTTTGATACTTACCCTGTCCTAGCTGTACGTGGCTTCTATCGTTTAAGCGAATGTGGGGAATTCCCCTTCGATTTGCCTCTTCAACAATGGATTGGGTAGAAGGCCCAAATAGTGTAGATTCATAAATAGATTTTAGCTCTGAAATCAAAGGCCCTACGTCTGTAGTTTCTCCTTTGAAAAGTTTTTCCACAATTTCTACTGCCATCTCTCCGGATTCAGTCCTACTTCTTCGTTTTGATAGCTGTATACAATGTCATAGATTCCCTTTTCCTTTCTAGTTACAGCTTTTCCATAAGAGACCTTGTGGCCAATTAGGTTTTGAAGTTCCAAGGCGACGTGTTCCACAACGTGCCCTGCCCAAGTTCCCCTCTTTATTCGCTGAAAAAATCCACCTTTAACACCAGGTGAACAAGTGTGCTCGTAAAGGGTTGGGAGAGTTTTTTCGATATTTTCCATAAAACCCAAAACCAAATCCGTTGGCTTTTCTTCCAGTTCACCTATGTCTAATTGCAAAAAAATCACAGGTGAATTACTAAAATAATTCGGACCCCTGAGAGCTCTCAATTCTTTTATTTTCATTTTTTACCTCTATTAATTTATTCTATTCAAAGGTTCCCCACAAACCCTTAATGAAAAATTATTATCATTATAACAAATTTATAACAATCATACAATACGATGAAATTTCCTAGAATTGACAATTTGGTTTTAAAAATTAATAAAAAAAGCGACTACAGATAGTCGCAAAAATTCGGGACGCGAGGGAGTGCGTACCCTACAAATAATTGAAGTTTTTATAAGTCTGTGTTTCTTCTAACTAAACCAACGACAATTGGAACAAGGACTAATTGAATTCCAATTCCCGGTAGGCCCGTTAAAATCGCCCCTTGGATAAAGGGAATTGGACCTGGTCCTTGAAATCCAAAAAACGTTGCCAAAACATAGACCACTGCCCCTGCTGCAATTCTTCCGCCAACCATGGCTAAAATTAAAGAAATAATAATGTTTAAGTTTAAAACCTTGTATAAATATCCTGCTATAAGTCCGTAAACTGCAAGTTCAAAAAACATTATTGGTAGCATAGGAAAAGTTGGTGGCATCCCAGTAAGAACGCTTGACAAAACTGGCGTTACCATTCCAATTAACAAACCAGATGTGGGTCCAAGTAGCATAGCTCCTATTAAAACCGGTATGTGCATTGGCAAAAATGCCGGTCCACCCATATTAAATTGGTGAAAAAGCATTGGGAGCAATAGCCCAAAAGCGATAAACAAACCTGACAATACAATATTTCTAGTTTTCAATTTTACCTCCAAAGAAATCCTCTATTTTCTTAGCGACAACTTTGCCTTCAGTTTCGTCTTGGGCAAGCTTTTCCATTGGGCAAAGATCCGTTTGATCTCGGTTTAAAATTTTCTCAACCCTTTCGCCGTAAATGACTTTTACATCTGTGTCTCTTAAGACTTCTAAAGCCCCGTCGCTTATCAACTCCGCATATAAATCGTGGATATTTCCCTCTATTAATAGTAGTGCTGCTGCCTTTCCAATAACTTTATCTGCTACAGAAACCCCTTCCAGTTCCTCTAGATTATTTTGATATGCAAAAAGTAATGGTTTAATCCCAGAATCTTTGGATTTATAAATGACTTCTTGATTTTTTACCATTACAATACTCATAGATTCTTTTTCAAGTACAGATTTTGCAATGTCGATATTTCTCATATTTCCTCCTAAAATAAAAATCACAAAAACAGATCTAGAATTCTTTCTAGGTTCTATCTTCGTGATAAATTTCGCCTTCTGGCTTTTTAATCTTCTGATTTATTTAATGTTAACACTAATGTCTTTTATTTTCAAATTATTTTATAACCATAGCATTCGGTACGCGAAGGAGCGCGTACCCTATAAGTGTAAAATACCAAACTTGATATTTTCTCTTCTATTTACATTTAATTAATAGTCATGAAACTTCCTTTATGTTATTATTTTAAAGAGGCGGTGGTTACAATAAAAAAGTTTTTTAAATTTTTATTATTCATTATATTATTTGTTTTAATTGGCGGTGGTATTGCCTTTAGCGTCTTTATTGGAGTTTCCGTTTTTGACGGATTTACCAACGCCTATTCCAGAGAAGATACAAAGAAAAACGTAAAAGAATTTGAAATGGAACTAGACATTGCAAAAAGTTACTTTGACCTAGAAGAAATTTCAATACCATCCACAAAAGAAGAACACACAATTCCAGCTTTACATATTAAAGAAGATGGAAACGAAAATATTGCCCTTTTAGTCCACGGAATGGGAGGAACTAAAGAAACTGTTTTATCCCCTGCTTCTATCTTTTTAGAACTGGGATATGATGTCATTGCCATTGACCAAAGAAATTCAGGAGACAATATGGCAGATTACAATACTTTTGGAGTTTTAGAAAGCTACGACATTTTAGATGGGATAAATTACGCCAGAGGTATTGTGGGAGAAAACGGAAAAGTAATCCTTTGGGGAGAGTCTTATGGCGGGGCAAGCTCTGCCATCGCCTTAGGTAGAGACGAAAGCAATGTAGATTATATGGTATTGGATTGCCCTGTCAGCAACGGAAAGGAATTTCTCGAAGACATTTTACAAGAAATAGAAGAGGAACAAAAAATCCCAGTGGATTACATGATGTTTACTGGGAATATCGTTACAAGGTTTCGTCTAGGATTTTCTTTTGATGATTTTGATGCCACTAAGTGGTTAGAAAATACAAACATCCCTACTTTGATATTTAATTCAAAAGTGGACACAGTTACCCCTGAAAAAATGGGAATAGAATTATACGAAGCAATTCCCCATGATAAAAAAATTCTAGTTACATCTGAGACAAGTCCCCATGTGGAAATCCACTATTTGGAAAGGGATCTTTACAAAGACGCAATTGTAGAATTTCTAGAGAAATATTAACTTAAAAGCTTAAATGGATACTAAGAATCCCCATAAGTAAAAACTTAAGGGGATTTTTATATACTATTCAAGGTGTTAAACCGATGGAATTGGGTCGTCAACTATCATTAATTCTACAGTATTAGTCAATATGTCAGAATACGTGAAAGTCATCATTCTACTAGGAGAATCATCAAATTCCAGTTCCACAACAAAAATGCTGGGATACACAGCGTTTAATATTCCTTTACGAGTGATGTATCTTTTTCTTCCTCTATCAGCCTTAAGATAGACTTGTTTTCCGATCTGATCTTCCAATTCATTCCTTATAATTTGCATCGAAGTCAAATAATCACGCCTTTCCCATAACAGTGTATTCATTATACCACCTATAGTATGTAAAGTCAAAGAAATCCAAATATTTTATCGAATACAAACTCAATTGTCAAGGGATTTTTATAAGTTTATTATTTAAGGCAAATTGTAAAATGAAATTGAACAAATAAAATTCATAGCTAACTCAAACGTGATAGTATTAGTTAAGGACAAAATACCACAGGAGAGAAAGCTATGAATAAAGATAATAATATCATACAACGAGAAAAAAACAAGCATTTGTCAATAAAAGACAGAGTGTTTATCCAAATTAGAATGAAAGATAAGTGGACAATCACGAAAATAGCAAAAGAACTAAACTGCTCTAGAGGTACAATATATAATGAACTTAAAAGAGGTACTGTAACCCAAATAAGAGACATAAAAGAGGTTCAAGTATATTTTCCTGATACAGGTCAACTCAAGTATGAAGCAAATAGACGAAACAGTAAAAAGATGTTCAAAAGACTAAAAAATATTGACTTTGTAAACGAAGTAAATAGACTAATGATAAATAATAAATGGTCTGTAGATTCATCAGTAGGATATTTAAAATCAACTAAATTATATAAGCAAGAAGAAACATTGTGCACAAAGACGATATATAACTATATAGATAAAAATCTTTTAGACATTAAAAATATAGACTTGCCCTTAAAATTACGTAGAAAACCAAAGAAGAATAATGTTAGAAAGAATCTAAAAAGATTGGGTTCATCTATAGAAGAAAGATCCAAAGAAATAGAAAAAAGAGAAGAATTTGGCCATTGGGAAATAGACACGATAATAGGTAGAAAATCTAAAGAAGAACCAGTCCTTTTGAGCCTGGTAGAGCGAAAAACTAGATACAATATAACATTAAAAATAGCAAATAAGAAAAGTGAAACAGTACTAGAAGCCTTATTGAAATTAAATAAAATACTATTAAATAGCTATAAGTCGATATTTAATTAGAAAAACTAGGGACTAAAGTATACTTCGCTCATCCCTATTCATCATTTGAAAGGGGAAGTAATGAAAAACACAATGGCATGGTAAGACGTTTCATTGCAAAAGGTAAGAAGTTATCAGAGATATCAATAGAAAAAATAAAATTTGTATCAGACTGGTGTAATACACTACCTAGAAAAATACTAAACTACAAAGCCCCCTAGAATTATTTCTTGAAGAAATAGAGGTGCTTGGAGTTAATTATGAAAGTGTTCAATTTGATATTGCAATTTAGGGTTTATTATTTAACTTAACAATCCCAAAAAAATTTTGGCAAAATATTACTCTTGCCAAAATTTAAAACCTTTATAAATATCTTTTTACTTTTTTGTAAACTAAAAATGTAACCAAACCGTTTATAGCTCCTTTAATTAAGTTAAAGGGAAGAATTGATAGAATCATCATCTTTCCTAAAGAGTCTATATTAGGATTTACAGCTTTTCCCATGTTTATTATCGTTTCCATTGGGATCATAATTCTGGAATACAAAGGAAATACGATAAAGTAGTTAGAAGCCATTGCAAGAGCCGCCATTGTCAATACGCCAAAGAATATCCCAATTATTGCAGATTTCATAGTTTTGTCTCTTTTATAAATTAAGCTAGCTACTAAAACAAAACTTGAACCTACGATAAAGTTGGAAAGTTCCCCAACGCCTCCCGTACTTGTCTTTGAAAGATTCAATACGTTTTTTACAAGTTGAACCATCACTCCGTAGACAGGTCCCATTGCAAATCCTGCAATCATCCCCGGAACGTCTGATAAATCCAATTTCATAAAGGGAGGAGCGATAAAAGCCAAGGGCATATCTAAAAACATAAGTGCAAAAGCTAATGCTCCTAAAACTCCAACTCTAACCATATACCTTGTTTTCATAGAATTTGTTGTCACGTTATTCATGTTAACCTCCGATAATTGAGCAAAAAAATTTGCCCTATTTATCTCAGGCAAAAAAAGATTATAATATATTTAACCTTCTTCCATCCAGACTATACTGTCGGTATCGGAATTTCACCGAATCGATTCGAAACAAATTCGCGGACTATAACCGCCGGTGAGGAATTACACCTCGCCCTGAAGATGATTCTATTTTACAACTAATAATGATTATTGTCAATAGGAATTGGGAAAATAATAACAAATAAAAACGCCCCGATGTTGGAGCGTTTTATTGTAATTTTAAATTTCTATGCTTTAGCAATTTCTAAAAGCAATTTTGTAACGTTATGCAATTCTTTTATTGGCATGAATTCTTCTGTTGTGTGGACTTTTTCATATCCCACTCCAATGTTTACTGAAGGAATTCCGTTTAAATTGAAGTTGTTAGTATCTGATCCTCCGCCGCTCTTTCCTGGAACAAATTCTAGACCTGCTTTTTCACAAGCCGCCTTTACCATTTGAGCTGGAAGGGAATCTTCTGTTACTAAAAAAGCTTTGTAAGCTTCTTCTACAACTATTTCAGCTTCAATTCCGTGTTTTTCTTGAGCGTCCTTTACACATTGAACCATGTGGTCAGTTTGAGCTTTTAGCTTTTCGTTATCTAAACTTCTAGCTTCAGCATTAATTTCCACTTCGTCTGTTACAATGTTAGTTGGTCCGCCTCCTCCAATAAATCCAATATTGGCAGTAGTTTCTTCGTCTATTCTCAGAAGTTTCATATTGCTAATTGCATCTGCCGCTATTTGGATAGCTGAAATTCCAGTTTCAGGAGCTACTCCTGCATGGGCAGTTTTTCCTTTAAACTTCACGTTGATTTTATTTTGAGCTGGTCCTTGCAAAACAGTATATCCTGGTGCAGAACCGCTATCTACGACGATTCCAAAGTCTGCATCTAGTTTCGAATAATCTAGATATTTGGATCCGAAAAGTCCCCCTTCTTCATAGATTGTAAAAGCTACTTCTATGTTGTGGTGAGGAATTTCTTCTTCAATCAAAACTTGTAGCATCTCTACTATGGCAGCTACTCCTGCTTTATCGTCTGATCCTAAAACTGTCGTTCCGTCGGAATAAATTATACCATCTCTAATTTCAGGTTTAATTCCTCTTCCTGGAGAAACAGTGTCCATGTGGGAGCTAAAAAGTACAGTCTTATCTCCTGTTCCCTTTAGCTTTGCAATTAGGTTTCCTGAATTTGATCCCGCTTTTTCTCCGGCGTCATCTTCGTAAACCTCTACTCCCAAATCTTTAAGATCTTTCATCAACCTGTCTTTAAAATCTTTTTCTTCTTTAGTTGGGCTGTCTATTTGTACATATTCTAAAAATCTTTCTACTAATCTATCTTGTTTTTCCATTACCCACCTGCCTTTCATATTATTTTTATCCAAATATTGTCATTCTAATCTAAAATTTAAACGTATAGTGGAGCACCTGGTCCTAATGGAGCTCCTATAAACATCCAAATTACCAACAATATTGACCAGAATACTAAGAAAGCTAGGGAATATGGAACCATTGTAGAAATCAAAGTTCCAAGACCTTTGTCTTTGTCATAACGTTGCATAAATACTACGATCATTGCAAAATAACTCATCAAAGGACTGATTATATTTGTTGTAGAGTCTCCAATACGGTAAGCCATTTGAGTAAGGGCTGGGCTGATTCCCATGTTGTATAACATTGGAACAAATATTGGAGCCATAATCGCCCATTTTGCAGAAGCAGAACCCATGAATAGATTAATAAAAGCACTCATAAGAACGAATACTAAAATTAGTGGGATTCCTTTAAGTCCAATTGCCTCTAAAAATTCTGCACCTTTAACTGATAGGATAATTCCTAAGTTAGTGTGGGAGAAGTAAGCAACAAATTGGGAAGCAAAAAACGCTAATACTAAATATGCGCCCATACTTTGCATTGATTTAGTCATAGTTTTAATAAGATCGTTGGAATTATTTATTACACCAGTTGTCTTACCATAAGCATATCCTGGAATAAAAAATGCCAAAAACATTGCAAATATTAAACCATTACTAATAAATTCTGTAATTACTAACTCTCCATCAGCATTTGGAGATTTCAAAGGAGCATTTGGTAAAAACATTGCTAGTCCCATGATTACTAAATAAATTAATAGAGCGATTCCAGCATTTCTAAGTCCTCTATTTTCTTGTTCAGTAATAGGTGTATCTTCGTGAACATAATCTCCAGTGTACTCTCCTAAATTTGGTACTACAACTTTTTCTGTAATAACAGTTCCAATTGCAACTATTAAAAATGTCGATGCAATTAGGAACCACCAGTTTGCAGTTGGGTCTATTTGCATTGGAATACTAGCGGCGTTTAAAGCTTCGTTAGTTATACCTTGTAGCAATGGATCCAAAGTTCCAAGGATAAGGTTTGCACTAAATCCTCCTGATACTCCAGCAAAGGCAGCTGCCAATCCAGCAACGGGATGCCTTCCCATACTTGCAAAAATCAAAGCCCCCAAGGGAACTACAACTACATACCCAGCATCTGATGCGATATTACTCATAACCCCTGCGAAAATAATTACAGGCGTAACTATAAGTGGATTAACGCTGGATAACAACTTTCTCAAACTTGTGTTAAATAAACCAGTGTACTCAGCTACTCCAACCCCAAGCATTGCCACTAAAACCGTTCCTAAAGGCGCAAAGCCTGTGAAGTTTTTAGTTGCAGAGTTGAAAATGTATTTAAGACCATCGGCATTTAACAAAGAGATAGCGCCAAGTTGAATCTGTTCATGTTTTCTAGCGTCGTAGTAGTCTACCGTTATTCCTGCTCTGCTTACTAATTCAGCAACTATAATTAAAACTACTGATAAAATCACAAAAATGATCGCAGGATGTGGTAAAGCATTACCTACACGTTCGACAGTGTGCAAAAGCCCACCTATCTCCTTTTCTTTCTTTACATTTTTATTCATACATTCCTCCTATCTTTTTGCTCATCCAAGAGCTTTTTACGGATTTTTTATAATAAAATCCGGATACAATTCCATATTAACATCACAATATTCACCAGTCAAACAATTTTAGCCAAAACTGTATAAAATAATTTGAAAAAATATTTTAAAAAAATTAAAAAACTTTATTTATTTCCAACTTTTAAAAATTATTTTAATAATTATGTAAATTTATTTTTATAATATTGTAAATTCTTCTTTAATTTTACTATTATTTTAATTGATTGCAATTTTAGTAAAACCAAAATAACGGGCTTTTTTACTAACATACATTTAGGGTATAATATAGATATCTTATTAAAAAACAATTCCTACAAACTTAAAAAATAAAATAAGTTTGTCACCACTTCAATAAAATATGTATTATTATAGTGATAAATTGTTTATTTAAAAATTTTGTCATCATTACTTAATGGAGGAAAATATGAATCTTAGTAGTTACATTGACCACACTTATTTAAAAGCAGAGGGAACTGCGGAAGATATAGACAGGTTAATTGAAGAAGCAAAGGAAATGGAATTCAAAACTGTTTGCGTAAATCCCTCATGGATTGAATATGTAAAAGAAAAATTAAAGGGTTCTAAGGTGGAAATTTGTACCGTAGTAGGATTTCCCTTGGGAGCAAATACGACGAAATCAAAAATTTTTGAAGCAAGGGATGCCCTAGACAAAGGGGCAGACGAAGTTGACATGGTTATCAATATTGGAAAGCTAAAAGAAGGAGATATTAACTATGTTACATCAGAAATTAAAGCCGTAAAAAATGCTTGCCAAAATAATATCCTCAAGGTTATAATAGAGACTGCTTTGCTAAATGAACAAGAAATTGAAGCAGCTTCCAATGCGGTTTTAGAGGGCGGCGGAGATTTTGTAAAGACCTCAACGGGATTTAGCACTAGGGGTGCTAGTGTTGAAGATGTAAAAATAATCAAATCTGTAGTTGGAGATTATTGCAAAATCAAGGCATCAGGGGGCATCAGAACACACGATGATATGATGGCTATGATAAACGCAGGAGCCGATAGAATAGGAGCTAGCGCCGGCAAAGTCTTATTAAAATAAACTCTAAAGGAGCAAAAGAATTATGGAGTTATCTATGGAGATGCGAAGGATAGAGTATGGCTCCCCAGAATACGAAACGACTCTAGACCTTCGAAACGAAATCTTTAGAAAGCCCCAAGGACTAAATCTTCGAGATGAAGATCTTTCTAGAGAAGCCCTCTGTGACATGTTCGGTGGATTTTTAGGAGAAAAAATCATAGCTACAATTTTTCTAGCGAAAATTGACGACCTAACGGCTAGAATAAAGGCAGTAATGATTATAGAAGAATACCGAGGCACAGGACTTGGAAAGTTCATTATGAACTACGCCGAAAATGTAGCTAGAAAACAAGGCTACAAATACATCAAACTCTTATCCAGAATGAGCGCAGAAACTTTTTATGAAAAGTTGGGATACAAAAGGGTTAGCGAACCCCTAGACTATTACCAAGTTGCTCATGTCAGCATGATAAAAGAGTTATAAAACTTAATATTTTTAAAAGAGGTGCTTCCCAAGGGAAACACCTCTTATTTTATCCACTAATCAAATAATAATTCATAAGCTGTAATATCAAATACAAAATTAGCAAATGGCCAGGATAAAAGTAATACAAAATCCTTCCCGTCTTCATCCCCTTTTGTCCATTGTACATTTCCAAAGGAACCAAAGCTAATATTGCCGTCGCTTGATATAAAAACATGGCGCCTAAAATTAAATTTCTAAGTTTAATATTTTCTTTCAAAAAGTAAAATACATAAATGATTGCAACGCCATAAGCACCATAATCCGTATGGAATAATTCCCCCAATGCCAAAGTGGCACCAATTGCAAAGATTTTAATAAAAACTTGGTAGTATTTTTCGTAAATATAAAGTCCCATCAAAGCAAATAAAAAAGTCCAAATTACATTTTGATAAGACCAATCGAAAAACTTTCCAGATGCTGCCAAATCAAAGGGTATCTCTGAAATAACCGCAAAAATAAATAACCTTAGCATATATTTTTTTATGTCTCTAGTCTTATTAAAGCCCTCATAAATAGAAAAGGCGAAAATTGGAAATGCCAGTCTACCTATTAGCCTAAGGGCCATATTAATATAAAACAAAGTATCAGAACTCAAAGAAATTCCGTAGATACTAGGATTGTCCATTACATTTTCAACTATAACAGCGCCAATATGATCTATTAACATAGTGACGTATGCAATAATTTTTAAATGTCTCATATTTAATATTTTTTTCATAGTTAAATTATACCACTTTAGAAAAATAAAAAAACACCTCGAAAGGTGTCTTTTATCCATTAGATTAATCTTGAGTAGAACTCTATTACTAATGTATCTTGAATTTCTATCGGAACTTCAGATCTTTCTGGGTCTCTAATTAGAGTGCCTTCAAAGTTCTCTTCTTTTGAAAGGTATGGATAGTTAGAAAGAAAAGCTCCTTCGTAGTTTTCTTTAAATAAATCCATCTTTCTAGACTTTTCTCTAAGAGAAATTTTTTGTCCCGGTCTAACTTGGTAAGAAGGAATATCTAATTTCTTTCCATCTACTAAGATATGACCATGATTTACCATTTGTCTTGCTTGTCTAATAGAAGAAGCAAATCCAAGTCTATAAACGATGTTATCAAGTCTAGTTTCTAGTTGTTTAACTAGGAAATCCCCTGAAGGTTCATCGCTCTTAAGAGCTTTTTCTACATATGCTCTGAATTGTTTTTCCATAACATTGTAGTATTCTCTCAATCTTTGCTTTTCTAATAGCTGCATACCATATTCAGTAAGTTTTTTGTCTGCTCTGGATTGACCTTTCCCCATTCTCTTATTTGCTTTTGGGAGGCCATAAACGTTTAGTCCTAGACGTCTAACTTGTTTGCATCTAGGTGATCTCATTCTTGCCATTTAAATAAAACATCCCCTATAAATTATTTGCCGCGTTAATTTATACCAAATGCTATCTTACACTATTTTACAAGGATTGTAAAGACTAAAATTAAAAAAATTCTTAATTTATTTATATATATAACAAACTGTCAATTAATCATTTAAATTATAATTTATTTTTCAATGATACTTTGATATAATGAAGGAATAGAGAGGTGATATTAATGGACTTTAGCGATTTAGGGAAAACTATTAAAGATATTCGTTTAGAAAAAGGACTTTCAATCAAAAATCTTGCAGAAGGCGTCGGAGTATCATCATCATTACTGAGTCAGATTGAAAGAGGACTGGCAAACCCATCCCTTAATACTCTACGAGCTATTGCGACAGAATTGGATGTGCCAATGTTTAGCCTATTCATCTATGACGAATCGGACTATGTACAAGTAATCAGAAAAGACGAACGTTCAAAAATTACTATCGGAGAAGCGGGAGCAGAAAATATTGAGCCCGGTTATGACATACTAAACCCTAATTTCAAAAGTGGAATTCAATTGTACGAAATGAATTTAGAGCCTGGGAAATACAGCTCTAATTTTCCAATAATACTTAAAAGCGAAGAAGTCATTGTTTGCATCAAAGGAACAGTGGAACTTCACATCTATGACAACGTTGTAGTGCTTAACGAAGGAGACAGCGCCAGAATAGAAAAAAACACTCCAAGGAGAATGAAAAATCCTGGAGAAGAAAACTGTGTATATATTACTGCAAACACAATACCATTGCTTTAGAAAGACTAACCTTTGGATT
>JAEZYW010000168.1 GCA_023418835.1 Bacillota bacterium
GTGTAATACACTACCTAGAAAAATACTAAACTACAAAGCCCCCTAGAATTATTTCTTGAAGAAATAGAGGTGCTTGGAGTTAATTATGAAAGTGTTCAATTTGATATTGCAATTTAGGAATTGCTAATTATTAGTAAAAAGTGAAAAATACGCTTTACAAATCACAAAATATGTAATACAATGTTCATGATAACAATTATCATTGATGTTTGTTATCACAATTATTGATTTACCTCTTATTAATTTTGTTAGATAATTGTGCAAAAAGCTGGGAACCCCACACTTCCCAGCTTTTTGCCGTCTATAAATAATTTTATTCTATTTTCTCTGCCCAAGCAGAAAGGGTTCCTGGTCCAACTTCAAAGTTTCCATTTCCCTCTTCGTCAATTACGATTTTGTTTTGATTTCCACCTGTCAAATCTACATAATGCTTACCAGCTTGATCTTTACCGACATTCATACTAATCGTCTTCATATCTCCTGTAGAAATTACTACAGCAAGACGACCTGGATGTTCTTCGTCTCCGTGTCTAACCCAACCTATTAGTTGGGGCTCCAAGAAGTAATCTGTTTGTTCCCCGTAGGAATAATTGTTTCTGATCCATAAAATATTGTCGATAGTTTCTTTATTTCCCTCTATTCCGTTGTGTTCAATTCCGTAATAATCTCCATAAAATATACATGGATATCCATCTTTTCTAAGGAGAATTAATCCATAAGCAATTTTTTTAAACCAAGGTTGAACAAAAGATTCTAAAGATTGTCCAGGTTGAGAGTCATGATTATCTACAAAAGTTACGGATAAAAGGGGATGTTCTTGGACTAATGTATTGTCGAATATCTTTCTAATATCGTAGCCTTGTCCGTTCATAGAAGCTTCGTGCATATTAAAATGAAGGACAGTGTCGAATAAATCTGTTTTGTACTTTGTTTCGTATAAATATTTGTTGTTAGAGTCTTTGGAGTTAACCCAAAACTCTCCAAAGTAATACAAATCTTTTTCTGATTTCTCATCCAGATTCATAATAAACTCTTTTAAAAATTCATCGCTCATATGTTTTAATGCGTCAAATCGAATTCCGTCAATATCCACATAATTTATAAACCACTCTGACCATCTAAATATTTCTTCTTTGACATCTGGATTTTCCAAGTCAATATCTGCAAACATTAGATAATCAAAATTGCCTTTTTCCGAAGCCACTCCTTCGTTCCAATTTTTGTTATTTCCTAAAACTTTGAAAATTCCACTTGTCCCAGACCTTTGGTCGAAATCTACTCCAGAGAAATGGCTGAAATTCCAAACGAAGTCTGAATACTTGCCATCTCTTCCAGGAAAGTTAAATCCCGTCCAAGCTTCTATGTCGTGGGCTTCAGAAATCTCATTATATCGATCGTGTTCATCCACTTGAACTGCCATAAAGACTTCAGTATAGTCTGCACCTGCTTTGTGATTTAAAACCACATCGGCATAGACTTTTATGTCGTTATTGTGTAACTCTTCTATTGCCTCTCTGAGTTCTTCTAAAGTTCCGTATTTAGTTCTAACGCTTCCCTTTTGGTCGAACTCTCCCAAATCGTATAAGTCGTATACGCCATATCCTACGTCGTTTGTTCCAGTGGCTTTATACATAGGGGGAATCCAAATTGCGTCTATTCCCACCTCTTTTAATTCCTTTGCTCTTTCTTTCAATCTTTTGTAATATTGACCATCGTCTGGCAAATACCACTCAAATCCTTGCATCATTACAGCATTAATCATTAACTTTCCTCCCTTTTCTTCCTTTTAAAATAAAGAAAATGAACCCTTGTTGAGTAGAGTCCATTTTTTGTTTATGTGTCTAATTTATTTATCATATTAATAGCCTGATATTTGTTTTCTACCCTTAACTCTTTATAAATTCTAGTGAGATTGTTTTTTATCGTCTTCTCACTTAGATATAGTCTTTTCCCAATCTCTTTGTTGGTCATTCCTTGGGATAGTAGATACAAAATTGTCTTATCACGATCCGTCAATTGAAAAACATACTCTCGCTTTTCTTTTACATTTAAAAGCTCTTTAATATCGTCTATAGATGTATTTCCATTGATTACTTTTATGTGGGGAAAACACTCAATATCTCCGTCTTCTTCTAGAACTACCAAAACTGGATTTTTGACTAAAATTTTATTTTTCTTAGATATTTTACCCCGATATTCCTTAAAATAAAGAGTATCAAAAAAAAGATATTCTAAATTTTCATTTAGCAGATAATCCATATCGTATTTACCCACTAAATAAACTCCATCTAAATCTATTAAATACTCCCTTACCAAATTGTAAATTCCCTTTGCCCTTATTTCGGAATTGGAAACTACTACATATCTCATAGATTAAATTTCTTTTACGCTTTCCCTTTCAATAATTTGGAAAGGTAAAATAACAGTTTCATCAGGCATAGACTCTTCGCCCTTGATAGCCTTTATTATACTTCTTATGGAAACGGCTCCGTAATCGTATAATGGCTCTTTTAAAGTTGTAAGCATTGGTCTATACTGTTGGGACATTTTAATATCGCCAACCCCTGTAACGGAAACGTCCTCTGGAACATTTATTCCATTATCTTTTAATAGATTCATTATTCTAATGGCAGCCTCATCTGAATAAGCCATGATAGCTGTAATTTTATCTTTTTTGATGCTATCGATTAATTTTCCTTCCATATCTAAAAAAGCTTCTTCGGAATTTTCTGAAAGTTCAATTATCATATCTTTCAATCCCAAATCTTTCATGGCCTCTTTGTAACCTTTTTGCTTAAATCTTTCTACAGTTATATCAAAATCTTTTTCGATTCCCACATAAGCAATATTTCTATGTCCTTTTTTGTGCAAATAGTCTATCATTGCTTTTGTGGAATTAATATTGTCTATAGTTATTGTCGCCACGTCTTCATTTCTGTAATATCTATTTAAATAGGAAACTGGAATCTTTAATTCTTTAAGATTTTGTAATCTATTTCTATTATTACTTTCTGTTATTACTACAATTCCCTCCACTTGTTTTTGGAGTAAAAGTTTCATATACCTATCTTCGTTTTCCGGATCTCCATAGGTGCTAGAAACTAAAATATCGTAATCGTACATTCTCGCAACTTCTTCTACTCCTCTTAATACTTGAGAAACAAAGGAAAGTCCAAAGTCTTCGACGATTACTCCTATGATATTACTTTTTCTAGTTACTAAACTTCTGGCTATCTCATTTGGCTCATAATCTAACACTTCAATGGCATGTAATACCCTTCTTCTGGCGTCAGGGCTTACTGGCTTAGAATCATTTACAACTCTAGATACAGTAGAAATAGAAACCCCCGCCATTTTTGCAACATCTTTAATTGTCGCAGTCATTTTATCACTCCCAATTTATATATTTATATAAGAATTTACATTTTATGAAAATATTTTCCTGCTTAAATTATCCACCATTATAAAGGATTTGTCAATTATTTACCTATACTATTGTAAATTTATATAGTTTGATGTTTTTATGCTAAATAATTGCAAAAATAAGAAGCATTTATAAAAATACTTCTATAATATAAAATCACCGCCACAAAGGGCGATGATTTTTATCAATGTATTATTCTGCAAATCTATTTTTACCGTCATATCTATTAAAGTGGATGTCGTCACTAATTAAATACTCATAAATTTCATCCACGACTTCAATTCCCTTTTCGTTACTTTCCTGTTCTCTAATCTTTCCACGTTCTCCAGGATAATATACCCTGTCAAATCCAGGAGCAGGTTTGATTTCTGTCAATTCTTTCAAGCTTGCGCTCATATCTTCTTTAAACTTTTCTATTCCGACAAACTTTTCTGGATCGATAACGATGTGAAGTTGCCCTAGATTTCTACCTTCTGATAAATCGTGATACATACTGCTTACGTGTTTTCCAAAGGGTACTCCCAATATAATTCCCGATAAAACGTCTACCATTAGCATCAGTCCATAACCTTTTGGTCCAGCAATTGGAACTAAAGCATTTACTTTATGAGGATCAGTTGTCGGCTCTCCGTTTTCGTCTACTGCCCAATCTGAAGGTATTGGTTCATTTTTAGATTTTTTATCTAAAATTTTTCCCCAAGCTTGAACGGTGGTAGCCATATCA
>JAEZYW010000190.1 GCA_023418835.1 Bacillota bacterium
GCCTGGTATATTGATTGTATTCTAGTAAGTTGTTTGAAAAACTTTCGTCTTTATAAGATTCCTCATTTCCTAGTACACCTGGAAAAGTCTACTAATGGAATCGATTAACACCATTGCGCCAAGTTCTCCCCCAGTTAGAATGTAATCTCCAAGGGAAATCTCTTCATCCACATATTTATCAATTATTCTTTGATCAATTCCCTCGTAATGACCACATATCAATATTATATGTTCTTTATTAGAGATTTCTTTTGCTATTTTTTGATTAAATACTCTACCTCTAGGAGAAAGATAAATGACATGAGAATTTTCCCTAAGAACTGATTTAATGCTATCAGCTAATGGTTGGGGAGTCATAACCATTCCTGGTCCTCCGCCGTAAGGATAGTCATCTACTTTTTTATGTTTATCCAACGAAAAACTTCTAATGTCTACAGTGTTTATTTCTAAAATTTCAGAACTTATCCCTCTTCCAATCATACTATACTCTCTAATGGAGCCGACAAAATCTGGAAATAATGTTAAAACATCAAATTTCATTAAACATACCTTCA
The DNA here is from genome assembly GCA_023418835.1 of Bacillota bacterium. Classification (GTDB taxonomy): domain Bacteria; phylum Bacillota; class Clostridia; order Tissierellales; family Peptoniphilaceae; genus Neofamilia. Next base: position 555 of record JAEZYW010000190.1, read on the forward strand.
ATAGGAGAAATTATGATTTTCTTTTCGTCTATGTCAACTTTTCTAATAAATTCTTTTACCGCTGGAATACTACCTGTGAGCTTATCGCCTTTGACTATATAGACGTCATTTGATGCTCCTTGATTTATTTCAGTAATAATTCCAATATAGTTTTCAAATTCATCGTAAACTTTGCAGCCGAGTATATCTGAAATATAATAATTCCCTTCGTCTAATGTGGCTTCATCTTCTGATTTTATATAAAGGCTTTTTTCTTTAAACTTTAAAACTTCGTTTATATCCGAATATTCTTTAAAGTTTAAAATAACTAAATTTTTGTAATAAGATACCGTGTTGATGTTAACTAACTCTTTATCTTCGCCTATATATAGTTTTCCATAATTTTCGAATCTGGTAACGTCAAAAGTGTAAGGAAAAACTTTTACGTTGCCTTTAACGCCATGTGTATTAGTAATAATTCCTACTAAAGTATACATTAATCAGTTTCCATAATTTTCAAGTTGTACTCTACGCCTTTTCTCAAAGAAATTGTCCTTAATATATTTCTTATATTCTTTGCAATTTTTCCCTTTTTACCGATAATTCTCCCAAGATCTTCATCGGCGACGTATAGTTCTAAAGTGACTTCCTTTTCATTAATGGAGTTCTCTACTATTCTAACTTCTTCAGGTTTCGCTACAATGTATTTTGAAATATATTCAACTAAATCTTTCATTGTATATCACTTTTAATTTGCTGTTTCTTCAGCTTCTACAGTTTCTTCTACTTCTTTAGTTTCTTCAGTAGAATTTTCAGTAGATTTAGAATTTGTAGAGTAAACGTCGAAGTTATTGAAAAGTCTGTTAACAACATCTGTTGGCTTTGCGCCTTTTTTAATCCAGTCATTAGCTTTTTCGTTATCTACTTTTAAAGTGATAGGTTCTGTTAATGGGTTGTAATAACCAATTTCTTCAATGAACTTTCCATCTCTAGGAGCTCTAGAATCAGCTACTACAATTCTGTAGAAAGGATTCTTTTTGCTTCCCATTCTTCTTAATCTAATTTTTACTGCCATAATGCACCCCCGTGTTATATTGAGAAAGGAAACCTGCTGCGGCCCTTTTTCATGTTTTTTTCCATATTGCCAAATTGTTTCATCATTTTTTTCAATTCTTTAAACTGTTTTAGCAACTTATTTACATCTGTTACTTGCGTACCACTTCCATCAGCTATTCTTTTTCTCCTGGAACGATCTATCATTTCAGGTTTTTCCCTTTCTTTTAAGGTCATAGATTTAATAATAGCTTCTATTCTATCAAATTCTTTCTCATCTACACTCACGCCTTTGAGAGCCGACTTATTTACGCCTGGTATCATTGAAATTAAATCTTCCAAAGGTCCCATGCTTCGTACTTGCTCTAATTGGCTTAGATAGTCTTCTAATGTGAAAGATTGATCCCTAAGTTTTTGTTCTAATTCTTTTGCACTTTTTTCATCAATGGCGGATTCAGCTTTTTCAATTAAGCTTAAAACATCACCCATGCCAAGGATTCTAGAAGCCATTCTATCGGGATGGAAAACTTCTAAATCATTTAGCTTTTCTCCCATACCCACAAGTTTAATTGGCTTATCGACAACTCCTCTAATTGATAGAGCAGCCCCACCTCTTGCATCACCATCAAGTTTGGTTAAAATGATACCTGTAACTTCCAAGTTATCATTAAAACTCTTTGCAACATTCACTGCATCTTGACCTGTCATTGCATCTACAACTAATAAAATTTCGTTAGGTTCAGAAGCAAATTTAATATTTCTAATTTCTTCCATTAACGAATCATCAATGTGAAGTCTACCTGCAGTGTCAATTATTACCACATCATTGCCATTTTTTTTGGCAAATTCAATACTAGCTTTGGTAATGTCAACGGGATTTATTTTATCTCCCATTGTAAAAACTGGAACATCCACTTGTTTTCCAACAGTCTCAAGCTGTTTTATCGCAGCAGGTCTATAGACGTCAGCTGCAACTAAAAGTGGCTTTTTGTTTTGTTTTGTCAAGTTTAATGCAAGTTTTCCACTAGTAGTTGTTTTACCAGCACCTTGAAGACCGCACATAAGAATTACAGAAGGGGATTTTCCGTCTAGGTTAAGCTTTGTAGCTTCTCCTCCCATCATAGCTGTCAGTTCTTCATTTACAATCTTAATTACTTGTTGGCCTGGAGTTAAGCTTTCCATGACCTCA
>JAEZYW010000231.1 GCA_023418835.1 Bacillota bacterium
CATCCGTGTCCGGATTTGGGGGTGCACTACATTTAAACAGCCACTTTTTTAATTTTCCAACCTTCTCAGTTGTTTACTATTTTCAGATTTTAACTTTTCTATTTTCTCTAATTTCTCTAGCTCAATAACCTCTTCCTTTGTCAAAGTTCTTAAAGAAGCTATGTGCATTGTAACTCCTATGGCAATTACTCCAAGGAGAATTTCTAACCATCTCTTATCAACCAAATAAATGGAAAAACCTATTGTAATCCAAAGCATGGATATTGCAAAAATTTTATATTTTCTTTCCACGCCTTTATATTTTACATAAGCCTTTATATAATATCCAAAAATTGGATGGTCCATCAACCAATTATACAATCTTTCAGAACTTTTCAAAAAAGCCCAAGCAGCCAATAGTAAAAATGGTGTAGTTGGAAGAATTGGAATGATAATACCAATCCCCCCTAAAATTACACATAAAATCCCTAATATTCTGTAGAATAAATTTTTCATTTTACAGTAAGAAAGGATCGTCCATTGGATCTACAAATAATTTAGGATTGTAATCCGTCTTAACCTCTTCCCATTCTTTTTTAGACATATCTTCACTTGGAAGATCTAATTCTGGATGGGCATTATTAGCAGCATAATTTCCTTCTCTGGAAGTTCTTTCTGGAAGATTCAAATCCACATCTTCTATGTTAATTCCAAGAGCCTTTGCAACGCCTTTTCCATATTCAGGATCAGCTTGATAGCAATTGTTTATATGTCTATGCTTAATTTGAAGCGTAGAATCGCCCATATTTCTAGCCGTATTTTCACAAGTTACTCTTTGTTGTTCAGGAGTCATTGCCCTAAATAACATTCCCGGTTGAGTGTAATAATCATGATCGTCTTCTCTAAAGTCGTATCTAGCCACTTCTCCACCGTCTTCACTTGGCTCAAAACCTCTAGGATTTTCTTCCCAATTTCCATAACTATTTGGTTCGTAATGTAACTCCGAACCTAGATTGCCATCTACTCTCATCTGGCCGTCTCTATGGAATGGATGATAGTTTTCTGGTTTCATTCCCTTCGGTGAATTTACAGGAATTTGGTGATGATTTACTCCAAGCCTGTATCTTTGAGCATCTCCATATGCAAACAATCTAGCTTGTAACATTTTGTCTGGAGAAAATCCAACTCCCGGCACTTTATTTGCAGGATTAAATGCAGCTTGTTCCACATCTTGGAAAAAGTTATCAGCATTTCGGTTTAACTCAAATTCCCCAACTTCCATCAATGGATAATCTTTCTTCAACCACATTTTTGTCAAATCAAAAGGATTATTTTCCATTTGTCTAGCTTGATCTTCAGTCATCAACTGAACATACATCTTCCATTTAGGAAACTCTCCCTTTTCAATTGCTTCGTATAAATCTCTACCGCTAGATTCCCTATCCATACCTACAACTTTTTCGGCTTCTTGGTCGGTAAAGTTTTTAATTCCTTGTTGGGATCTAAAGTGAAATTTCACCCATGTACGTTCGTTTTTTTCGTTTATAAAAGAATAAGCATGAGAAGAAAATCCGTGCATAAATCTAAATGAACTAGGAATTCCTCTATCCGCCATTATTAAAGTAACTTGTAATAAAGATTCTGGAAGAGATGACCAAAAGTCCCAGTTAGTATTTGGACTTCTCATATTAGTTCTAGGATCCCTTTTTACAGCGTGGTTTAAGTCAATGAACTTTAAAGGATCTCTAAAGAAAAATACAGGAGTGTTATTTCCTACAATATCCCAATTTCCTTCTTCAGTGTAAAACTTCAAGGCAAATCCTCTGATATCCCTTTCAGCATCAGCAGCCCCTCTTTCTCCAGCTACAGTAGAAAATCTTGCAAACATTTCAGTTTTCTTTCCCACTTCCGAAAAAATCTTTGCCTTTGTGTATTTTGTTATGTCCTTAGTCACCGTAAATGTACCAAATGCACCCCACCCTTTTGCGTGCATTCTTCTTTCTGGAATTACTTCTCTATTGAAATTAGCATGCTTTTCCAAAAGCCAAGTATCTTGGAGCATTGCTGGTCCACGAACACCTGCAGTCATGGTGTCTTGATTGTTTTCCACTGGAGCTCCTTGAGCCATGGAAATATGAGGATTTTTTCCTTTAACATCATTCTTACTAGGTAAATTTTCACCTAATTGGTTCTTATCCATAGGATCCATTTTCTTTTTCAAATTTCTTCCGTCTTGAATCTTGTCCTTATTATTGTCCATAAAGTCCTCCTATTTCTATAATCTATATTAAAATACAATTACCTTCACAAAAGATATACCACATAATTTTAAATAATAAACAAGTATCTAAAATTAATTAGAATTATTCTAAATTACTATTTACTAAAATTCTTATTGCGTATTTATTAGAATTATGTTATAGAGCTAACTGATAAAATTTAAATAGGATATGTAGATTTATTAATACAAAAAAGCTAGTCTCAATTGAGCCTAGCTAATTTTATAATATCGTCCTAATTTATTAAAAATCCTATATTCCCTTGGTATAAAGATAGAAAGA
>JAEZYW010000233.1 GCA_023418835.1 Bacillota bacterium
TAGAGTGACCCCAAAAAGTTGGACTTTATAGAGTAAGTATAAATATTTGTACTTACTCTATTTTTTTGCTTAAGCAGTTAACACCTTTTTTCTATATTCAACTGGACTTAACCAGTTGAGTTTCTCTTTTATCCTTTTGGTATTGTAGTATTCTATATATTCTGTTATTGCTTTTTCCAATTCTTTATAGCTTTTATAAATTTTTCTGTGATAAATTTCTCTTTTTAAAATCCCAAAGAAATTTTCTATTGGCGCGTTGTCATAGCAATTTCCTTTTCTTGACATACTTTGAAATATTTTATTGTCTTTTAATAATTCTTGATATTCAGTCATTTGATATGCCCAGCCTCTATCTGAGTGGAAGGTTCTTCGATATTGACAGCCTTGTGTCTTTTTAATGGCTTCTACTAGACCTTCCATCATTGTTATTTTGTTAGGTTGGGGAGATATCTTAAAACTTATTATTTCTAAGTTGTATAAGTCCATATAGGGATCTAAGTAAAGTTTCTTTATCTGTAGCTTCCCTAATAAATCTTCTTCATAGTATTTAAATTCTGTGGTATCTGTAGTTATTTTTTGATAGGGTATGTGTGTTTCAAATCTTCTGTTTATTCTATTGGGACAGATTCTACCTATTACTCCTTTGTAACTACTATATTGTTTATACCTTTTACTGTAAGATGTAACTTGAATTCCTAATTCTTGGCAAATTCTTTGCACTTTCTTTTTATTAACTTTTATATCTTTTTTTCTTAGTTCCTTGTGAAGTCGCCGATATCCAAAGTCTTTATGTTCTTGACGAAGGGATAGGATTTCTTCTTTTAATTCTTTATTTTTATCAGGTTGTAACCACTTGTTTTGCCAATACATATATGTGGATTTTGGAAAATTTACAGATTCAAGAATCTCATTTAATAGGTATCTTTCTCGGAGTTTGTGGATGATTCTTGATTTAATTTCATTTTCTCTTTTAGCCTCAAACTCCTGAGCAATTCCAAGTATTCAGTTTTAATTTTTAACATGTGGTTTTCATGTTCTAATTCTTGGATTTTGTTTTTTGCTTCTTCCAATTCGTCAGATGGAATGTTGATTTCTTCTTCTTTATTTTTAGGCTTCTTATTATCTTCTTTCATTTTCCTAGGTCTTCCTCTCTTAGCAGAAAGTCCATCTATTCCATATTCTTGGTATCTTTTTCGCCAATTGGCTATCATTGACGGATTAGTGATACCAAATTCATTGGCGACTTCTCGATAGGACATTTCGCTAGCTTCATAAAGTGCTAATACTTCCAATTTTAATTCTACACTGTATGAATTTTTTTTGCGAGAGCGTTTTAATCCTTCAATGCCAAAAATTTTATAATTATTCACCCATCTTTTTACTTGTGATGGATTAATATCATGTTTTTCACCTAATGAATTTAAACCAATTTTTCCTTCTAAATATTCACTTACGATTTTTAATTTGAAATCGAAATTATACTTTGCCATATAAAAACCCCCTTACTTGAACTTCTGGTCCAAGTTTTGGGGGTCAGTGCATCTTTTAATTTTGAAATGGTATTTTTATATTGACTTTATAATTTTTTGCCTCAATTGGTATAAAAAATTTTTATATTTTAATTCCTGTAGTAGGTTGTAATATTTTAAAAATTGAGTTTTACATAAATTTATGATGATAAAATCATATAAATCACTAGAAAAGTTTAAATTGCCATATATAACAAATTGTTAATATATGGCGGATAGTAATAAATTATGCAATTAAAATTATTTACGCAGTAATTATGAAATAAACAAATTAAAAGTTATTAATAAACAAAATACTAAAAATTTTCTTGTAAATATTTTACTATGTCATTGGACTCGTAGATATATTTATTGTCTGCGTACAAACATGGAACCTGTAATTTGCCTCCATTTTCAATTAAATAGTCCCTATCTTCTATACTTTCAGATATATTAACTATTTCAATTCCAGATATTTTGTTTGTGTTAATATAATTTTTAACCTTATCGCAGTATGGACATACTGTTGAAGTATATAGTTTTTTCATGATATATTCATCCTCCTTTCATAATTTCTATACAATAATAACATTTATCAAAATATCAATAAGTAGTTTATATTACATTGTGCTTGGTTTTACTGTGCAAATAAAATATTTAGATTAGAATTTATTAAAATACTTAAGGAGTGATAAAAATGATTAGACCAGAAGGTTCTTGGGTTGCTATGCCGACACCATTTACTGCTGATAACAAAATTGATTTTGCGGGATATGAGGTATTGATTGAAAGGCAAATTAAGTACGGAACTTCATTGCTATTTGTTTTAGGATCATGCAGTGAGGTGACTTTATTAACTTTAGAAGAAAAAAAATCTATAGTTAAAGAAGTTGTTAAAATGACAAAAGGCAGAATTCCTGTATTTTTTAATGCTTCTGCAGCTTCAACAAAAGAAAGTGTGGAATTTGCAAAGTTTATTGAAGCCGAAGGTGGAGATGGTGTAATATTTACTGTTCCACCATATGTATTAATTCCAGATGAATCAGTTTTTTACCATTTTGACGAATGTATGAGTGCAGTAAATATTCCTGTTGGAATTTATAATAATCCATCTAGATTAGGGGTAATAGTAGAACCTGATATCATTCAAAGGTTAGCAGATAGACACGAAAATTTTGTTGTTGTAAAGGAAGCTGTTGGAAGTGTTGAACATTTAGTTAATGTAAAACGTAATCTAGGAGATAGGCTAAATATATTATGTTGTGACGCTCCTGGGTACTCAATAGTTATTCCTACATTGGCTATAGGTGGCAATGGTACAGCAAATATAGGTGCAAATATTATTCCTGAAGAGGTTGCTATTTACTCTAAACCATGGGATACAATAGAACAAATGGAAATATCAAGAAAAGAATACTTCAAATGGTTCCCGCTCTTAGAAGCATTGTACTGGTATTCTAATCCTATAGTAATAAAAGCTGCCTTAAATATTCTTGGATTACCAGGAGGGAGCTTAAGAAAACCATACAGAAACCTAGCGGGAGATGAGTTAAAAAATTTAGAAAAATTGATGCGTGATTTAGGAGTTATTGAAAAATATGGACAAAAATAACTTTCACATTATTGAAATAGCGGCAAATCAAAATGTGAAAGATGTTTTAAATGAATATTTAGTTAATAATGGAATACAAAGAGGTTATATTCTAAATGCAATTGGATCATTATTAAAATGTAAATTAAATAACCCGCAAAATAAAGTGTTTCCAATAGAAGTAAAATTGAGTGTTTATAGTGAACCAATGGAAATAATAAGTTTTTCAGGTGAAGTTTTTCCAAGTTGTGAATTAGAGGAAAACTTAAAAAAAGTTTATGAAAATACCAATGATTTATTTTTACACATTCATACAGGAGTTGCCTTGAACGATTCCAAAGTAGTTGGGGGCGGACTAGTTGATGCTCAAGTATTTAGAAATTTGAAAATATTTTTTTTGGAAGTAAAATAATGTTTGTAATACACGATTAAAGAGGTGTGTTTTCTGAGTTAACAGAGGACATACCTCTTTATTTTGTAAAGTTAAGTTTTGTAATCTCATTTGAATTAATTAGCAATGTCGGCTTTGATTAATTAGGTAATAAAAGAATATGTTTGACTATCATATAATATTTAGATATTATTTAAAATAATAACATAATTATAAGGATGTGAGTTAATTTGTGGTAAATTTCAATACTAATAATCTGATTTTTTATGAGAAGAAAAACTCCGAGTTAGAAAAAATAATTATAAAAAATGGCAAAAAAGTTGAAATAAAAAGAGGAACAATTTTTAAGAATGAGGGAGATGATTTAAGAGATATATTTTTTATAATAAATGGTAGGACAAGACATTATATGATGGACGAAATGGGAATGGAAAAAATATTATATGTGTTAACAAAAGGATGGTTTTTTGGAGAATCTAACCTTATACTTGATCAAGTAAAAACAAGTTTATATTCTGTTGCTGAAGTAGATACCACGATTTACATAATTAGCAATGATGTAGCTATACATTTAATTGATACTAATAAATTGTTTAGAGACTCGGTGATACAGTCGTTTGCGTATAAAACTATAATATTAAGGAATGAAATAGAAAATCTTGTCTTTAATTCAGCAAAGGATAGGTTAAAAAGGTTTTTTTGCGCTAATGTAAACTTAGACGAGATTTCAGATGAAGAATGGATTAATATTAATACTAAATATACTCATTATGAAATAGGATTATTAGTAGGAAGTTCAAGGGTCACAATTACTAAGATGATAGCTAACTTAGCTGAGTCAAACTTCCTAAGAATTGTGAATAATAGAATTCAAATTAATAAGAACGAATATTTTAAATTTATAGAAAGTTAAAAAATTTTACTGTTTCATTAAACAATGTAGTCAAGACTACATTGTTTCTTTCTTTATAGTATTGAAGTAGAATAAAGATTATTATTAATGCAAGTAAGTATTATTTGTTACTAAAGTAAAACGTTTCCAAAAAGAGGGGGGAGATTTAGTTTACAAATAGCACTTACAATTAAAGGTTTACATATTATTTTATTGGAGGCAAATTATGAGAAAAAGAAAAGTATCACTTGTTTTATATGCGTTAATAATTTTGTTGGCTACATATATTACAGGCTGCGAAAGTAACTCTGGTTCTATTGAAGCTGAGAAGGAAGATTTAAGTATAGGTACGTCTACTACTGGAGGTAATTATTATTTAGTTGGCAGTGGTTGGGCAAACTTAATAACCAATGAGTCAGAGTACAATGTTTCATCTGAAGTAACAGGCGGGAGTACTGCAAATATGACTATGGTTCAAAATGGAGAAATAGACTTTGGAATTACAATGGGTTCAATAATTGTAGAAGGCCTTGTAGGAGAGGCTGATTGGACTCAGGGGAAAACGACGGATAAGATTAGAACACTTTTCCCTTTATATCCATCGCATTTAACTGTATATAGCATAAAAAGTAAGGGAATAGATAGTATTAATGATTTAAATAATATGAGAGTGGGAACTGGAAATTTAGGTGCAGGAGTTGACAGTATCGCAAAAAGAATTTTTGAATTATTAGAAGTTGTTCCAAAAAATTATCATAACGATAGCCATGGAAATACTGTAACGGCAGTGGGAGATGATGTAATTGATGTCGGTGTATCTTTTCAAAATCCACCATATCCTGCTTTAATGGATTTAGAAACAGGTAAAGATGTTTCCTTTGTAGCCTTAACTCAAGATGAGATAGATACAATATTACAAGACATGCCATATTTGTATCAAGGTAAAATCCCTGCTGGATCATACAAAGGTAATGATGCGGATATAGATACTGTAACTGATTGGAACTGGATTGTTTGCAACGAAGATTTAGATGAAGATCTAGTATACAAAATAGTAAAATCTACATTTGAAAATAAAGAAAAATTGTTAAGCATACACAGAGCTTTAGAAAATGTAGATGTAGAAAATTATCAATATTCAACTACAAAACTACATAGTGGAGTAATTAAATATCTTGAGGAAAATAATATAGAAGTTCCTAATGAATTAAAATAAAAATTTTCAATCTAAAAGGATGGGTGAACAAATTGAATGATAAAAATAATGCTTTATATTTAAAAATATATAGGTGGCTTGGTTTCATCATGTCCATCATTCATGTAGCGGCATTTACTTTTTTTCCACTTAAAAGTGGCGTTCTTTATGCGATTCACTTAATGTTTGGACTTTCTTTAATATTTATATCATTAAATATAAGTGGCAGAAACAATAAAATTGTTAATCTGGTTTTCTTGTTAATATCTATTATTATTAATTCTTATATACTTATTGATTATGATTCATTTGCTATGAGAATTCAAGTTTTTCCTAATAATATTGACATTATAATGGGCATTATTGCAACTATTACGGTGTTGTATGCATCACAAAAGACTGTTGGATGGGGTTTAACTTCAATAGTTTTAGTAGCAATTGCGTATCCATTTTTAGGGAAATTTTTACCAGGAATCCTAGGACATGGTGGCTATAATATAAATAGAGTTTTTTCAACCATTTTTAGTGAACAAGGGATATTTGGAACTGCGTTAGGTGTTTCTGCTACAAATGTATTTTTATACTTATTATTTGCATCTTTCTTAGCTGCTTCGGGAGCAGATGTGATTTTTCAAGATCTTGCAATATCAATAGCGGGTAAAACAAGAGGAGGGCCAGCAAAAATTTCTGCAATAAGTAGTGCCTTTTTTGGATCAATTTCTGGTAGTGCAGTTGCCAATGTAGTTAGCACAGGATCATTCACTATACCTTTAATGATTGGAAGAGGTTATAAAAGAAAATTTGCAGGTGCAGTTGAAGCTGTTGCATCAACTGGTGGACAAATCATGCCACCAATTATGGGTGCGGCTGCATTTATTCTAGCTGATGCAGCAAATACACCATATAACTTAGTTGCAATAGGAGCGATGTTTCCAGCATTGATGTATTATTTTAGCTTATTTGTTATGGTTGATATAGAGTCAGTTAAAACAGGTATGGTTGGGTTAGAAGACTCTGAGATACCTAATGTGAATGATGTTTTAAAAAAGAGTATCAAGTTATTTGCTCCTTTAGCTGTTTTGTTGGTTTTATTACTTGGAGTAAAAACTACACCAATGAAGGCTGCAATATATTCCATATTGTCAATAATAGTATTATTGATTTTTGACGAAGATATTAAATTAAACTTGGAATTGCTTTTAGAAATAGGTAAACAAACAGGAAAGTCGGCTCAACAAGTAATTGCTGCATGTGCTGCTTCAGGTATTGTTGTTGCAATGCTTTCGTTAACGGGATTAGGCTTGAAGATTTCTAATATTATTATTAGGTTTGCTGGTGGCAATATTATTGGTAGTTTGGTTTTGGCTATGATAGTTTGCATGGTTCTTGGTATGGGACTGCCAACGACAGCTGCATATATTATTGCGTCTTCATCTGTAGCGCCTGCTTTAATTGATATTGGTATAGAGCCATTTGCAGCACACTTATTTATACTTTATTATGCTTGTATATCTGCAATAACTCCTCCTGTAGCTGTTGCATCATATGCAGCTGCGGGTTTAGCAGGTAGCAATCCAATGGAAGTCGGATGGGAGGCTGTTCGCCTTGGAATCGTAGCGTACATTGTGCCGTTTGCGTTTGTTTTAAATCAAAAACTTTTAGTTGTTATAACTGGGTTTAGCTTAGAGGTATTAATAGATTTACTCTTTGCTTCTATCACTAGCTTGGGTATTGCATTTTCCATACAAGGATGGTTATTTAAAAAAATTAATATGCCGACGAGGATTCTGATATTTGTGTTAAGTATAGTAATGCTAAGTCCTAATAATTTAATTTGTGCAATATCAGCGGTAATATTAATAATTTTAGGACTTATTAATAGAAGAGGTAATGTTAAAATATAAAACAATAAAATAAAACTAGACCTACCTGTTTAGAGACTCGTTAAAGATTTTTTCTAGAAGGTAGGTTTTTTTCATATAATTAACATTTTTTAATTATTAATATTATTTAGTTGAAACCTTTAAAAGTCTATTGAATATAACTTTTTCAAGATGTATTATAGTAGATGTAAGAATCAGGGTAGGCACCTTGACGTTAAGTGACTAGAAATGGGACGTTGTTCTAGTACGAAAAATTTATTTGCGATCAGGTAGCCGCGTTCACTGCTTAATAGGATCTTCCTTTTTAAGCAGTAATAAAAGGAGGATATATGGAGAAGTATAAGATTTCTGCAAAGAGCTGGATTACTATAGTAATCCTGAGTATTTTGAGTGCTTTGGCTCTTAGATTTAACACAAGACCCAGCTTATATGTTGGGCTAGTTGTTGCAGCCATTGGCATTTTGTTTATTGGATTTAATTCTAATAAGGTAATAGGCAGTATATTAGGAGTTATAACCCTTGGTGGAGGGTTGTTTCTAAGAAGATTTTATCCAGAGGTGAGTACTCTTACTGGGGAAAAGTTAGAAGCTTTTTTAATCAAACTAAATGAATACAATAGTTTTTTGGAAAAGTATTTAATATTAATTATTGTATTAGGAGGATTAATTGGTCTATTAGGTGGCGCAGTAGGAGAAATAACTAGAGAGGATAGAAGTAATAAGTTTTCTACTAATAGGATAACTTATATTGCAATTTTTGTAGCCCTCAGTGTGGCTATTAATACTGCGCGTGTAGGAAGTATTAGTTTTGGAGGTTTTCCAATAATTTTATCTGGGTATTTTCTAGGACCGATTAATGGATTTATTGTAGGAGCTCTTGCAGATGTAATTGGATTTATTGTAAGACCTTCTGCAACGGGAGGATTTAACCCGCTGTTTATTTTAACTTCTGCACTGACAGGTTTTATACCTGTGGTTGTGACAAGACTTTTAGGGGAAAGATATCCAAATTTTAGTTTTCCAAAGGTACTTGCCGGCGTCTTTGTGGGACAGATAATAACTTCTGTAATAATGGTGCCATTTTTCAGAGTAATACTATTTGGCGGCAATACATTTTTATTTTTTGCATCAAGTGCCCTTGCTAGACAGGCTTTTAACATCCCGTTGTATGGATTTTTAATTAATACGGTAAATGAGTCTTTAAAGCGCTCGGTGAATTTTGATAGAATTAGATGATCCACACTCCTCTTAGGACAGCTCCTAAGGGGAGTTTTTAATTTAATTCAGCACTATTATAAATGAATTGTAGAAATAATTTTAAATTAGTTGTATAATGTGTTTAATAACATAAGGAGGGGGAAGATGAGAATATAATCAATATGGAAAAACGAAAATTTATTGTGCCCATTTTGGGAGTAATTTTGTTGCCTATTGATTAAATCTACCCAGCTTCTACAGAATCTTCTTCTGTTTGTTTTGCGTGATAATCTACCGGCGGGTAGATTTTTTTATGGGCAGTTAGGAGGTTTTATGTTAGTTATAAAAAATTTAGAATTATATATGAAAAAAGATTTGCGTTTATTGTTAAAAGACTTTAATTTTTCTTTAAATTCGAAAGATAAAGTGGCATTAATTGGCGAAGAAGGAAATGGAAAATCCACGTTGCTAAAATGTATATTTGATTCTCGTCTAATAGAAGATTATGTAGAAATAAAAGGTGAAATAAATAAAAGTGATGAAATAATTGGATATTTGCCTCAAAGGCTTTCCGAAAAAATACTCGATGTCACAGTTTCGAACTTTATCTTCGAAAACATTCTAGATGTGGATTACAAATATTTGTATGAACTTATAAGGGATTTAAGTATAGAGGAAGAGCTGATTTATAGCGATGTTTCTTTAGGGGATTTGTCTGGTGGAGAAAAAATTAAGATCCAATTACTAAAAATAATGTTAGATAATCCCACGCTGCTTTTGTTAGATGAGCCATCAAATGATTTAGATATGGACTCCATATTGGCTTTGGAACAATTTATTATTAATTCCAAATTGCCTATAATGTTTGTATCCCATGATGAAGTTTTATTAGAAAAATGTGCCAATACTATTATTCACATAGAACAGTTGATGAAAAAAAGTGAGCCTAAATATACTATCTCTAAAAAATCTTACAGTGATTACATCAACACTAGATATATTCAAATAAGGAATACAGAAAGGATAGCAAACAAAGAAAGGGAAATTATAGATGAAAAGAAAGAAAGATATAGAAGAATTTACGAAAAAGTAGAAAGGGCTCAAAGAGAAGTTTCTAGACAATTGCCTTCAGTTGGGAAAAATTTAAAGGACAAAATGCATACTATAAAAAGTATGGGAAGACGCTTTGAAAAAGAAGAGGAAAATTTAACACAAAAACCTGATTACGAAGAGTCGATTTCTATAAAATTCGATGAAGAAGAAATTCTTCCCAATGGAAAAAAAGTTTTGGAGTTTTCTTTGGATAAGTTAACTATAGAAGATAAGGTGTTAAGCGAAAACATTAATTTAGAGATAACAGGACCTAAGAAAATCTGTATAGTGGGGAAAAATGGAATAGGAAAAACGACTTTAATTAGAAAAATAATGGAGAACATTAAAAAAGATGTAAGTTTCTTTTATATGTCTCAGGATTATTTGGAAACTATGAACAATTCCATTACACCTGTTGAATATTTAAAAAAAGACGATACAAAAGATGAAAACACTAGAGTAAGAACTTACTTGGGCAGTCTAAAATTTACTAAAGAAGAAATGGATAGAAAAATTTCTGAACTCTCTGGTGGGCAAGTGGCAAAACTGTTTTTTTCCAATATGATCTCAGGAGAGTTTCAAGTTTTAATTTTAGATGAGCCTACGAGAAATTTGTCTCCATTATCTGGTCCGGAAATTAGAAACGCTTTGAAAAATTTTACGGGTTGTATAATTTCTGTCTCCCACGATAGAAAATATTTAGAGGAGGTTTGTGACTATTTGTATTTATTAAATTCTGATGGATTAATAAATATTGATAAAGAAAAGTATTTAGAAAAATACTGTTAATAAAATAAATATTAAATTAAAAGAGACTGTAAAATAGTTTGTGTATGAAGTTCCTCCTGATTAAGATAGAATAAACTTAATCAGGAG
>JAEZYW010000013.1 GCA_023418835.1 Bacillota bacterium
CACTTAGGCAGTTTGAGTTAGACAACTACGAAATAAAAAGATTTCCATACCACAACAATATTGGAATGATCGAACCAGTTTTAGATGATGCAGCGAAAGATCCCAACAGTATGATTTTTTATACTACAGTGGAAAAATCAACTAGAGATTATATACAATCTAGAGCTAAGGAATTGAACATTCCTTTAATCGATGTTATGGGTCCACCTATGGATACTATGAAACAAATTCTCGGCAAAGAACCTTTAAGGGAACCGGGGCTAATTCGAAGATTGGACGAAAATTATTTCAAAAAAGTTGAATGTATAGAGTTTGCAGTAAACTACGACGACGGAAAGGATCCTAGGGGAGCTAAAAACGCCGACATTTGTTTGGTGGGAATCTCTAGAACTTCCAAGACTCCTTTAAGCATTTATTTGGCTCATAAACTCTATAAAGTTGCAAATATACCATTGGTGCCAGAAGTTCCCGTTCCATCTGAGGTTTACAAAAAGGATAAAAGGCGTGTAATCGGTTTAATTGCAAATCCATATAAAATAAATGCCATTAGAGAAGAGAGATTACAAACTTTAGGTCTAAGTAATACCGCTAGTTATTCTCAATTAGATAGAATCCAAGAAGAGTTAGAATACTCTAAAAGAGTTATGAAAGAATTGGATTGTATAGTGATTGATGTGACAAATAAAGCCATAGAAGAAACTGCGGGAATTATTGTCGATCACATGAAGACAACTTTTGAGGACTATTAAAACTATGCCACAGGAATCCTGTGGTTTGTTAATTATAGTACCTTGTTATAATGTTTTCTATTAGGGTATAAAATATAAATAATGGGGTGGTTGACATTACTATACGACAACGAATTGAAAATGATGAAGAATATCTACTTAGCGAACTTGCAACCTTGTCAAAAAACAGTTTAGGTAGAGAAATCCCGGAAATTCAATCAGAAATTAGAACTGAATTTCAAAGAGACAGAGACAGGATTATACATTCGAAGGCATTTAGAAGACTAAAACACAAAACCCAAGTATTCATTGCGCCTGAACAAGATCATTATAGGACGAGATTAACTCACACTTTAGAAGTATCACAAATTGCTAGAACCATAGCAAGAGCTTTGAGATTAAACGAAGATTTAGTCGAAGCCATCTCCCTAGGTCATGATCTTGGTCATACTCCATTTGGACATTCAGGAGAAGAAGTTCTACAAAGATTGCATCCCAATGGGTTCAAGCACTATGAACAGAGTGTACGCGTAGTGCAGTTTATTGAACAAAGAAACAGTGGAATAGGTTTGAATTTGACTTGGGAAGTTTTAGATGGGATTAGAAATCACAGTGGCGACAATGTTGCCTCCACAGAAGAAGGAAAACTTATAAAATACGCTGACAGAATAGCATATATAAATCACGACATTGATGATGCCATTAGAGCAGGTGTAATAGAATTAAACGACATACCAAGGGATATTTTACAAACTCTTGGATTTTCCCATTCCAGAAGAATAGACACTATGATAAAAGATTTAGTTTATACTTCTTTAAATAGGAATAAACTGGGTATGAGTGAACAGATCGAAGATGCTATGATGAGCCTGAGAGAATTTATGTTTGAGAAAGTTTATTTAAATCCAGTAGTAAAAGGTGACAATAAAAAAATTGAAACCATTATTACTGATTTATATGAATATTATTTAGAAGATATAGAACGTCTACCATCGTCTCATTTAGATATTTATGAAAAAATTGAAGCTACTGATGCAGATATAGTTTGCGATTATATAGCTGGTATGACTGATACCTATATAGAAGAGGTCTGGAAAGAGATGTTTGTAGATGTTGAAATAATAGGACTAGGATGACATATGGCATATTTTATCGACGAGAGAACAATTGAAGAAATAAAAGAACGTGCAGACATTGTGTCGGAAATTTCTAATTATGTCGATATTAAAAAAGTTGGGGCTAATTACAAAGGGCTTTGCCCTTTCCACTCAGAGAAAACTCCTTCCTTTACTGTATCGCCACAAAAACAGATTTATAAATGTTTTGGTTGTGGCGAAGGGGGAAACGTTATAAATTTTATTATGAAAATAGAAGGTTTGAGTTTCCCAGAAGCTTGTAAGAAATTGGGAAATGCTTATGGAGTGGAGATAAAAAATCGCGGCGGAATTGATGATGCAAAAAGAGAAAAGTATGACATGATGTATCAGATAAACAGGGAACTTGCTGTTTATTACATGAACAACTTAAGCGAATCAAAGGCTGCAACTTCTTATTTGTACAGAAGAGGGATTAATCCTGAGATTGCTAGAAAATTTGGACTAGGATACGGTAAAAACTCTTGGGATGATTCAATAAATCATCTCAAAAAATTAAACTATGACCTAGAACTGGCATACGAATGTGGTTCAATTGGAAAAAATCAAAATGGAAATTATTATGACTATTATAGAGACAGGGTAATTTTTCCAATTATCGATCCGCGTCTTAGGGTTTTAGGTTTTGGAGCTAGAGCATTGGGTGATGAAATGCCTAAATATCTCAATACGTCAGATTCTCCAATTTTTAATAAGGGTAGAAATTTATACGGTTTAAATCTACTAAAACGAAATGAAAAAGTGGATAAGATAATTTTGACTGAAGGATATATGGACGTTATCGCTTTAGAGAGCTTTGGAATAAAAGGAGCAGTGGCCTCATTGGGAACTGCTTTGACTATAGAGCAGGCTAATTTATTAAAAAAATATACTGACAATTTATATATATCCTACGATGGAGATAAGGCTGGAAAGAATGCAACAAAAAGAGCTTTAGAGATAATACATTCTATAGACTGGGATGCCAACGTCATAGAACTGACTAACGGTTTGGATCCTGATACATTTTTACAAAAAGAGGGAAAACTTAAATACGAAGTGGAGATAAAAAATTCTTTGAGCGGATACAATTATTTAATCAAAGAATACCAATCAAGTTTGGATTTGGAAAAAATAGAAGATCAAGTAAATCTCATTAGGTACATTGGAAATACAATTAGAAGAATTAAAAGTCCAATTCAAAGGGAACTTCAAATGAAACAGCTATCCAATAACTTTGGAATATCTTTGGAAAGTTTAAAAAATGAAATTTACAACGGTTCTTCTCCAAGGACTGGAGAGAGACCGAGAATTCAGGCTAAAGGAAAGATTAATAGAAAATTAACTTCTAGAGATAAAACAATTTTAGAAATTTTCAGATTAATAATACACGATAAAGAAATATATTACTTAATAGAGGATAGGCTAAAATTATCGGATATTGAAAATCCCAGACTTAAAGAAGTATATGCTTCCATAATAAGTTCTATGGAAGAAAATGAAACGATAGATAAGGACTCTCTATTAAATTATTTAAAAGAAAACTTCATTATAGACGAAGTTATATATAAAGAGTTAATTACGAGAACAGAAGAATTTGATAAGGTGAACATTGAGAAACTTGTGGATGAATTATTAGAAAGTTTAGAAAGAACTGATGATAAATTGACAAGGAATCAAATCCTAAATAGAATTGAAGAACTTGAATCGAAAATAGATAAGACACCACAGGAAAAAGAAGAATTAGAGAAATTGTTAAGCAGACTTATGGAGTTGGGAAGAGGCTAATAATTTCATTAGAATGACGAGGGATGCATATGGCAAAGACAAAACAAGAATTAATTGATAGTACAGAAGGATTATCAAAAATATTAGAGGTGTTAGTTAAAGCTGGTCAGAATAAGGGGTTTATAACTTATGAAGACGTGGCAGAAGCTTACGAAGACCAAGAAGACATAGACACTGAAGATATAGATAAGGTCTATGAGAGACTTGAAAAAGCTCAAATACAAATAATGTCTCAAAAAGAAGCTGAAGATCTTAACGAAGATGAAGACGATTTAGAAGACTTAAACGTCGAAGACGAAGATCTATCCGTTCCAGAAGGCATTGCTGTAGACGATCCTGTTAGGATGTATTTAAAAGAAATTGGAGTAGTAAACCTTTTAACAGCAGAAGAAGAGGTCATTTTAGCTAAGGGAATGGAAGCTGGAGATTTACTTGCTAAAAAGAGATTGGCGGAAGCAAATCTCCGTCTTGTTGTGAGTATTGCCAAGAGATACGTGGGAAGAGGCATGATGATTTTAGACCTCATTCAAGAGGGGAACCTAGGATTAATGAAAGCTGTTGAAAAATTTGATTACAGAAAAGGTTTCAAATTTTCCACATATGCCACATGGTGGATTAGACAGGCAATAACTAGGGCTATTGCAGATCAAGCCAGAACCATTAGAATTCCAGTTCACATGGTTGAGACTATCAATAAATTAGTTAGAACTCAAAGAAAATTAATAGTAAAATTGGGCAGAGACCCAGCTCCAGAAGAGATAGCGAGGGAGATGGGAATCGAAGTTGCAAAGGTACATGAAATTTTAAAAATTGCTCAAGAACCAGTATCCTTAGAAACTCCAATTGGAGAAGAAGAAGACAGCCATTTGGGAGACTTTATTCCCGATGAGGAAATAGTTTCTCCATCAGATGCTGCTGCATTTACCCTTCTTAAAGAACAATTGTCTGAGGTTTTAGATACTCTAGGAGAAAGGGAAAAGAAAGTACTAATTTTAAGATTTGGATTAGAAGACGGAAGGTCTAGAACTTTAGAAGAAGTTGGAAAAGAATTTGATGTAACTAGAGAGAGAATAAGACAAATTGAAGCAAAGGCTTTAAGAAAACTTAGACATCCTAGTAGAAGTAAAAAGTTAAAGGACTTTCTCGAATAATGAGACAGAGTATTAAATTAGACGATAGACTTCAAGAAATAGTAAAATTATTGGGTAAAAATAAAGTGGTTATTGACGTTGGTTGCGACCACGGATACGTTGCGAATTATCTTATAGAAGAAAATTTAGCGGATTTAGTTTATGCAACGGACATCTCAAAACCTTCCCTGGGAAAGAACATTGAATTTGCAAAACTTAGAGGAAATCAAAATAAAGTCATCTCCGTTTTAGGAGATGGCTTAATTCCTATTGGGGACAAAAATTTTGATGCAGTTATAATGGCGGGAATGGGAGGGGATTTAATAATTAAAATTATAGAAAACTCCTATAAAGTACTAAATGACAAGATTTTAATTCTTCAGCCCATGACTGGAAGAGTAGAGTTGCGAAAATTTTTAGGTGCTAATGGGTTTCAAATTGAAAAAGAAGGAATTGCCAAAGACAAAAATAAGTTTTATGAAATAATTAGGGCAGTTCCAGGAGAGATGAAAGAATCCAAATGTCACCATTATTTTGGAAATAACTTAGTAGAAGAATGTGATAAAACTTTGCTTGAGTACATAGAGCTACTCTTGGAGAAAAATAAAAATAATTTAGAAAAGACAAAAAAATCTAATACCGAAAAAGCCATTAAACAGAGGGAAAAACTTGAATTTGAAATAGAGATTTTTGAAGGAGTGCTCAATGAATGTAGAAGCTAAAGATATAATAGATTTAATTGAAAAAATTGCACCAGAAGATTCACAGGTTGAATGGGATAATTCAGGATTGCAAATAGGGGATAGAAATCTAGAAGTTAATGGAGTGCTATTAGTCCTAGATATTACAGATAAGTCTGTAGATTACGCTATAAATAATGGCTATAACTTTCTATTGTCCCACCATCCCTTATTTTTTTCGGATCTAAAATCCATTGATTTTTCTACTTACAAGGGGAACTTGATAAAGAATATAATTGAAAACAATCTATTTATTTACTCAGCCCATACTAATTTAGATGCTTCTGAGAGAGGAGTTAACTCTGAACTTGCTAATAAAATAGGATTAAAAAATATTCAGAAATTTTCTGAATATATTGATGGAGAAGAAATTGGAGTTATTGGGGATTTCCCAGAAAAAAACTTCGATGGACTAGTGGAAAATTTGAAAAAATTATCTAAATCTAACCATCTAAAAATTTACGGAACTTTAAAAGAAAGTATAGAAAAGGTAGGGGTAATTGGAGGTAGCGGTTCTTTTGGAA
Source organism: Bacillota bacterium (assembly GCA_023418835.1). Lineage (GTDB taxonomy): Bacteria > Bacillota > Clostridia > Tissierellales > Peptoniphilaceae > Neofamilia. Next base: position 6,044 of record JAEZYW010000013.1, read on the forward strand.
TAAATTTGGCAAAAAGCCTAGGGGCAGATTGCCTCATCACTGGAGATGTTAAACACCACGACGGGCAAAGGGCTTATGAAGAAGATTTAATTTTAATAGATTTGGGACATTATTATTCTGAATTTCCCGTCTTAAATTTTCTTAAAAATTATTTGAGTAAAGAACTTAGCAATTTAAAAATGGAAATTTTTTCAGACCCAGTTTACTTTTTAGAATACTAATAAAATAAATGACATCTGACAGAGTTTCAGGTGTTATTTTTATTTGTGGGAGTAACTCCTATTTGATATAATAAATACCATGTTATAAATGTAAATTATTCAGAAATAAATAGTTATTAATTTTTTGGAGGTATTATGAAAATACTGATAGTGGGAAGTGGAGCAAGGGAACATGCTATAGGAGAAAAAGTTAGTCTCAGCCCTAAAGCAGAAAAATTATATTTCGCTCCAGGAAACGGCGGTACTTTGTCTATTGGAGAGAATGTAGAAATTAAAGCTGATGACATTGAAGGATTAGTAAATTTTGCCAAAGAAAAAGGTATAGATTTTACAATAGTTGGTCCTGAAGATCCTTTGAACCTAGGGATTGTTGATGAATTTGAGAAAGAAGGTTTGAAAATTTTTGGACCATCTAAAGCAGCTGCAAAATTAGAAGGAAGTAAAGCTTTTGCTAAGGATTTTATGATGAAGCATGGAATTCCTACGGGCAAGTATATAAAAACCGAAGACTACGAAAGCGCAGTTAAATTTTTAAAATTGCTCTTAGAAACAAATGGAAAAGCTGTAATTAAAGCTGACGGCCTTTGTGCCGGCAAGGGAGTATTTATAATTTCCAATGAAGAAGAGGGAAAGCATTACTTAGAAGAAGTTTTAATAAAGGGAAATTATGGCGAAAAGAGAGTAATCATAGAAGAATTCCTAGATGGTTACGAGATGAGTTTGATTGCCTTTGTAGACAATAAAACTATAAAAATGCTTCCAACTTCTAAGGACCATAAAAGGATTTTCGAAGGGGAAAAGGGTTCTAATACAGGGGGCATGGGTACTTTCAGTCCAAATTTAGAAGCGGAAAACTACCTTGAAGAGATTGAAAAAAATATTTTAACTCCTTTCTTAGAAGGTATAAATAAGGACGAATTAGATTTTCGAGGAATTATTTTTATAGGTTTGATGATTGGGGACCAAGGAATTAAAGTTTTAGAATTTAATACGAGATTTGGGGATCCTGAAACTCAATCCATATTGAATAGAGTTAATGGCGACTTATTGGATGTCATGTTAAAGACAAACGAAGAAAAACTTTCTGAAAGTGACATTGATGAAAATGATAAAAAGGTGGTCACTTTAGTTTTAGCTTCTGGAGGATATCCAGATAGTTACGAAAAAGGTTATGAAAT
>JAEZYW010000039.1 GCA_023418835.1 Bacillota bacterium
GTTCTAATGGAGTTTAAAACTGCCAATACCAAAACCCCAACGTCTCCAAAAATAGCCATCCACATTGTTGCAATTCCAAAAATCCCCAAAATCATAATCCCAAATTTAACTCCTAATGCCAAGATTACATTTTGTTTTGAAATTTTAACTGTCTTTTTAGCAATTTCTATTGCAAGGGGAATCTTGGAGATCTTATCGTCCATTAGAATAATATCCGCAGCTTCAATTGCAGCGTCACTCCCAAGTGCTCCCATGGCTATTCCGACATCTGATCTTACTAAAGCTGGAGCGTCATTAATTCCATCTCCAACAAAAGCCACCGTCTTTCCTTTTTCCTTTTTACTTAAAAGATCTTCAAATTCTGTAACCTTATCTTCTGGCAAGAGTTCATAACTAACCTTGTCAATTCCCAATTGTTCAGAAACAGCTTCGGCAACTTCTTTCTTATCTCCTGTCAAAAGTACAAGTTCTGAAACTCCAGCTCTTTTGATTTTTTCTAAGGACTCCTTGGACTCCTTTTTAATTTTGTCAGAGATTACAAAAATCCCACTAAGTTTTTCGTCTACGATTACATTGACTTTTGTGCCAACTTCGGAAACCTCAACAGGTTTTATATTAAATCTTTCCAGTAATTTATCGTTTCCTACTCCTATTGTTTTTCCATTGAGTTTGCCCACAAGTCCCATTCCGTGAATTTCTTCCACATCAGTTAACTCTTTTGAAACTTCGGTTTTATAAGCTTTTGTTATGGATTCTGCAATTGGATGGTTGGAAAAGCTTTCAAGAAGGCTGGCAAGCTCTCTCCAATTGTTTTCTTCATATGAAATTTCTTTTGTTATCTCAAAGGAACCTTCTGTCAAAGTGCCAGTTTTGTCGAATACAAAAGTGTCCGCCATTGCCAACGCTTCTAAGTAGTTCGAACCTTTTACAAGGATCCCATTGTTGGAGGCCCTGCCAATTCCACCAAAAAATGTCAAAGGAACGGATACCACCAAAGCACAAGGACAAGAAACTACAAGGAAAATTAAAGATCTTTCAACCCACTTTGCAAATCCCCCTCCCAAAATCAAAGGGGGTATAAAAGCTAATGCCAAGGCTGCAAAAACTACTGCAGGAGTATAATATCTTGCAAATCTAGTAATAAAATTCTCAATAACAGACTTTTTTTCTGTGGATTCTTCTATAAGTTCTAAAATTTTAGAAATTGTGGAGTCTTCAAATTCGCTATTCACTTCAATTTTCAAAACTCCATTTATATTTATCGACCCTGAATGTACATTATCCCCTTGGGATACGTCAACTGGAACAGATTCTCCCGTTAAAAACGCCATATTAAGAGTGGATTTTCCATCGATTATTATTCCGTCTAGGGGAATTTTTTCTCCTGCAAAGACTACTATCGTCTCTCCTAAGGAAACTTCTTCTGGATCTACAATTTTTTCTTTTCCATTTCTCAAAACCCTAGCCTCTTCAGGTGAGTATTCCAATAAGCTTTGGATAGATTTTCTGCTTCTACCTACTGCAACAGATTCAAAGAGCTCTCCCACTGCATAAAAAAGCATAACAAAGACAGCTTCTGCATATTCTCCTAATGCCAAGGCGCCAATAGTTGCTATACCCATTAAAAAATTTTCGTCAAAAACTTGACCGTATCTGATATTTTCCAAAGCAGTTAGAAGAACTTCTCCTCCTACAATTAAATAAGCTACGAGGAAAAAACCTAATCTCATATAAAAATTATCTTTTATAAAAAAAGCAGCAATTAATAAAATTGTAGATATTGAAATTTTTATTAAATCTTCCCTTTGTCTTTTGGAAAGTTGTATATTAGAAAACAATTTTACAATTCCTCTCTATCTTAGAAATTTCTTTTTGAGCCAAATTTAAGATTTCATCAAATTTGTTCTCATCTCCTTGTATTTTTATCTTGCTAGTCATAAAATTTATATTTACATCTTCAACACCTGGAATTTTGCAAATTGCCCTTTCCATTTTATCTGCACAACTAGGGCATCTCAGTTCTTCTAATTTATAAGATTTTTTCATATTATTTTCTCCTTTTAAATATGAATAATTGTTCATATGATTGTTTGTACATATGATACTATTTTTTTAGTTTAATGTCAATAGGTAATTTAAACAAATTCTATTTAATTTTTTAACCTTTATTGAACATTGAGTGAATCGAGCCTTTAAAGGGTAAAAGCATTTACAGAGAGAAATAACATAATATTAAAACGGAGGTAGTTAGATGAAACTAGAAAACAAGGTTGCAATCGTAACAGGTGCAAGTTCGGGTATTGGAAAAGCGGTGGCTTCTTTATTTGCAAAAGAGGGAGCAAAAGTTGTAGCAGCAGCAAGAAGAACGGAAAGACTGGAAGATTTGAAAACAGAAATTTCTGACGGCGGATTTTCTGGGGAGATTTTCCCAGTAGCTACTGATGTTGGAAATGACGAAGATTTAAAAAATTTAGTAGATGTAACTTTGGAAAAATACGGGACCATAGACATATTAGTTAACAACGCTGGAATCCTAGATGAGTATAGATCTCTTGAAAATATTAAAGAAGATTTGTGGATGAAGATTTTTGATATAAACGTTCACGCTGTAATGAAACTTTCAAAATTAGTTATACCGACAATGCTTAAAAATAAGAAGGGCTCCATAATAAATACGGCTTCCGTAGGTGGACTGTACGGTATGAGAGGTGGACTTGCTTATGTAGCTTCTAAACATGCCGTTGTGGGAATGAGCAAAAACATAGGTTTCACTTACGCACAAGACGGAATTAGATGTAATGCAATAGCTCCAGGTTCTGTTGGAACTGAGATTGGAGAAAATGTTAAAGAGCCAGATATGAAAGTATTAGATAAGCTGATGAAAGGCGTGGAAATTCTTCCAGTTGTTGGTAAACCAGAAGAATTGGCAAATGCATATCTATTCTTAGCTTCAGATGATGCTTCCTTTGTAAATGGAACTGTCTTTACTGTAGACGGAGGATGGACGGCTTATTAAAAATCTTCGAGGATTTAAAAGAAAATGAATCAATATTCTAAAGCTTGGGATTAATTTCCTAAGCTTTTTTATTTAATCCCACACTAAGTGGGTAAGAAATTTATATACTAAATAGAAAGGTCTAAACTATGTTTTTATTTAAAAAAAATATCCACAATGGAATCTCAATTCCAAAAAACAAGGATAAAACTAAGGACTTAAAAACGGAAGATGCAACTGTTCCAGAAATTCTATATTTTCCCATGGCCATGCATATTGGAAAGCCAGCAGAGGTTTGTGTTTCAAAGGGGGATAAAGTAAAAATTGGAACTGTAATCGGATCTGGAAAAGAGGGTTTGAGTACTAACATACACTCTTCTGTTTCCGGGATAGTCAAAGAAATTAAGGAAATGGAAAGTTTAAGGGGAAAATCAGAAACTGTTGTTATAGAAAATGACTATAAAGATGAGATGGCAAAACTTTCAATTCTAGATAGTAAAATAGACACAAAGACTTTCTCCCAAAGACTTAGAGATGCTGGAATAACTGGAAAAGGTGGAGCAGGGTTTCCAACCTCCATTAAATACGAAGAAGACAAAAATAAAATAGATTATCTAGTCGTAAACGGTTCAGAATGCGAACCTTATTCCACCACTGATCACAGATGTATGGTGGAGTATAGCGAAGAAATAATTAAAATTATAAAATTAATTTGCCAAATATATTCCATTGATTATGCATACATAGCAGTTGAATATCACATGAAAGAAGCCATTGAGAATTTAGAAACTGCAATCAAAAATGAAGATGTAGACAATATAATTATACACGAATTAGAAGATGAATATCCCCAAGGACATTCGGGTTTACAAATCAGAGAAGTTTTGGGAATTGAAATTGAAAAAAACCAGCGAAGTGGCGATGTGGGTGTCTTGCAATCCAATGTTTCCACTATGAAAGCCATATACGATGCCGTGTTTTTAGGTCTTCCCTTTACAAAGAGAATACTCACTGTTACTGGTTCTAAAATAAAGGAACCTAAAAATTTACTTGTAAGAATTGGAACTCCAATCCAATCTTTAATTGAGGATTGCAAAGGTCTAACAGATGAAGAAATAACTATGATAAACGGCGGTCCAATGATGGGCAAAGAGTTTGAAGATACCAACTTGCCTATTGATAAAGACACTACCACTCTTTTATTTCTAGAAAAAATCCAAAGAAGATCTGAAGAAGAATGCATTAGATGTTCAAAGTGCATCAACCATTGCCCTGTCGCTTTGCAACCCATTATAATAAGTAACAATTATATTGACGGAAGATACGAAAAAGCTCCAATCTTGAGATCTGAAAGCTGCATATCCTGTGGGATTTGCACCTATGTCTGTCCTGCCAATATACCACTATTGGAAAATATTCAAAAATTAAATAAAAAATGGGAGAAAATGAATAATGAGTAGATTAAAAGAACCTCCATTTTATCGCACAAATATCACTACACAAAAAATTATGAGAGACGTTTTAATTTCTCTAATTCCAGTAATTGTAATGTCAGTTTATTATTTTGGAATCGGGAGTTTAATTTTAATATCTACAGGGATAATAAGTGCAGTTTTATTTGAGTACGGATTCCAAAAATTGACAAACCAATCCCCTAAGATTAAAGACTTATCCGCTGCTGTAACGGGTTGCCTAGTGGGGCTAAGTTATCCTATTACAGCACCAATTTGGATTGTCCTATTGGGAAGTTTTATCGCAATTTTTGTAAAGGAAATTTCAGGTGGCATAGGAAAAAATACATTCAATCCCGCAGTTTTTTCAAGGGTTTTCATTAAAATTATTTTAACCCCTTATATGACAAATTGGGTAACTCCTCTTCCTGACATGGTCTCAACTGCAACTCCTTTAGAGTTTATTGGAAACGGAAAAAATTTCATTGAAAGTGGCGCCCCACAATTTATGGATGTATTTATGGGAAATATTGGAGGAGGTATTGGAGAAACCGTTAAATGGGCTATACTTTTAGGATTGGTGTATCTAGTTTACAGAAAAGTTATAAGGTTAGAAGTGCCTGTAGCTGCGATTTTGGGATTGTTTTTCACAACTCTTTTATTCGGTAAGTCAGACTATCAATACGCTTTTTATCACGTGATTTCTGGTACATTTTTATTTGCAGCAGTCTTTATGGTAACCGACTACACTTCTGGACCTTTAAATCCAAGGGGTAGAATTTATTACGCCATTGGAATCGGGGTTTTAACAGGAATTATTAGATATGTCTTCAATTTGCCAGGAGGTGTGGGAATTTCCATCTTAATCATGAACATACTTGCTCCTTTAATCGACGCCTTTACAGTTCCAAAAGTTTTCGGACATAAATCCAGCAGCGTATTATACGAAAACCGAAAATAAATGTTCTATTTAAATAATATAAAAGATTCTTAAGCAAATTTGATTTATTTTTTACATTTTTCCCTAGTAATTATTCATTTATCATATATAATAAATGCTAGGGAAATAATTTTAGAAAAGGAAAAAAATGAAATTAAAAGAAAATAGAGTTTTTGGATTTTTTATAATTGTGCTTGCAACTATATTATGGGCTGTCAACGGTAACGTGGGAGCTTTTTTATTTGCAGAAAAGGGTGTTACGCCAGAACACCTTGTTACGATAAGACTTGTCGTTGCAGGAGCCATACAACTAATAGCCCACGGTTTTGATAAAACTAGAGATTTTTGTAACGTCTTTAAAGACAGAACTGATGCAATAAGACTTTTGCTATTTGCCTTTGGCGGTCTTCTAATAATGCAATACAGTTATTTTGTAACTGTAAAATACTCCAACGCGGCAACTGCAATTGTCCTTCAACAATTTTCACCTTTTTTTGTAATATTACTTTCTTCAATAATTATGAAAAAATTGCCACCGGCAAAGACTATAATCGCACTGATTTTTGCCCTTTACGGAGGATTTTTATTGATAACCCATGGAGATATAAAAACCCTTGTAATATCTGAAAAAGCTTTGACCTTTGGATTTGTAGCCACAATGGGATCGACTCTCTTTAATAT
>JAEZYW010000077.1 GCA_023418835.1 Bacillota bacterium
GATATTTATCTTTACGATTCTACTCTATGGACTGGACAATATGCCAATACTGCTGTATTATTAAAAGAGAAGGACACCCTTGAAGCTATAGCTCAAAGGGCTAGAATTGATTGTAAAATCTATCCAAGACCTTTACAAGTTTCCGCTTTAAAAGAGACGCCGTACTCTTATAGTGAAGAGGAAATTTTCAGTGCTATAGACAAGATGAAATTAGAAGATAAGTATTCAGATATAAATACAGTATCAGCCAGCAATGGAGGAGTTTGTATTTACTCTTCTGAATACATGAGCGAGCGATACGCCAAAGCCTTATGTGAGGATTTGGAAGTAGAGTGGAAAAAACAACAATAGAAAGAGGGATTAAATGGGAAGAATTGGATTTACAGAACTAATAATCGTATTAGCAATAGTTCTGATATTATTTGGACCTAAAAAATTGCCTGAATTAGCTAGAGGATTGGGAGAGTCAGTTAAAGAGTTTAGAAAAGGACAGGAAGAATTAGATAAAACAATAAATCAACCTGTTATGCCTGAGAACCAAAAGACAACTTCTGAAAATGCTCCTACAGTACAAAACGCTACTCAAGCAAGTGTTGAAGAAGATAAAAAAGAAAATTAAAATTTTAAATAAAGGGGTTAAAATTGGAATCAAACAGCAACATGCCCTTTGTAGACCATTTAGAAGAATTTAGAAAGCGATTGATTATAGTGCTAGTAGCTCACTTAATTGTGATGCTTCTGGCATTTTCTCAATCTGGGAGAATATTAAAATTGCTAATGGAGTTAAACCCTCAAATGCATCTCATTTTTATCCAACCTTCAGAGATTATGATTGTATATATTGAGATTGCCATTGTTATAGCATTTGTAATTTGTTTTCCCCTAACGATTTATCATATATGGGCCTTTATTTCAAAAGGGCTATTTTCAAATGAAAAAAGATTGGTTAAGGTTGCCCTAGGATTGGGATTTATATTCTTTATCTTAGGAGTAACTTTTGCATATAATATGGTAATACCTGTATCCTTGCAATTTTTTACTAGAATTGCTATTGATGAAGTTTCACCTATGATATCGGTAAAATCCTATATAAGTTTTATTTTGTCCATTTTGATTGCAATGGGCATTGTGTTTAACATACCTAGTTTTGTATACGTTGGTACGAAATTGGGAATACTCACCCCAGACATGCTAAAAGAGCACAGTAAGATTTTAATTGTAATAATATTTATTGCTGCAGCTATAATAACGCCTCCAGATGTGGTGTCTCAAATTATGATGGCAGTTCCAATGATAGGATTACTACAATTGAGTATTTTTATTTCCAAAAAAGTCTATAAGGAAGAATCAAAAGACGAGGAGGGATTAAATCTTGAAAAAAAATAGAGAAATTCCCATGAGAATTTTTTCAGTAACAGGTGTTAGTACCTCCGGGAAAACCACGGTTGTAGAAGAATTGGTAAGAGAAATAACCAAGAGGGGATATTCGGTGGGAACCGTTAAATCTATTGGTTGTGGAAGGGATTGCGAAAATCGCCACGATAAGGATTGTTCTTCCCATCAACACGATGAAAATAACTGTTTTACAATAGATACAAAGGGAAAAAACACCTATCGCCATAAAGAAGCAGGGGCAAAGCAAGTTGCCACTTGGTCTAAGGCTGAAACGGCGATTATTTACCCTTATCGAATGAAATTATACGAACTGATTGACAATTACGATTTTGACTTTCTAATCATTGAAGGGGGAAAGATGCACCCACTTCCTAGGATAACTACGGGTTTTTCCAAAGAAAATACCAATATGCTAATTGGCGAAACCACATTTGCAATTTCTGGAAAAATTGCCGATGAAGTGGATGAAATTTCTGGAATAAAAACTTTTAGAACCTATGAAGATGTGGGAAAATTGGCAGAATATGTCATTGAAAAAGTCCACCCAGCAATAGGCTATAAAGACATATTAGGTTGCAAGCTATGCGGCATGACTTGTGGGGAGATGAATTCTAAAATTTTAAAAGGTGAAAAAAACTACACCGATTGTCTCCGATTATATCCTAAAATAGAAGTAAACAGAGATGACAAAAAATTAAAAGAAAAATTGAGAAGACTTTTAATTCAATTAGATGAAAAAGACTATTCTCCCAAAATTAAAATAGAACTTTGATTTACAAAAATTGAAATTTTAGGAGCGAAGTATGTTTCAAATGGGGATCATTCTTTTAGTAATTGGATTAATAGCTAGGAAATCCACATTTACTATGGAAGACTACGAACAAGAGCTTAAATATCCAAGGTTTATAAAGACCGTAAGCATTTTCAAATCTAAAAGAGCCATGAAAAGTTATGAAAATTTTTTGTATGCCCAAAGAAGGACTCAAAAAACCCTTATCTTTATGGGAGTTATTTATATAATTTTAGGAACTTTGTTTAAAATGCTAAAAATAAATTTTGGGGATTTGTATTGGGTTCTTTCTCTTCTACTAATAATTTTTACTTTGGCGGGAATAATTGGATATACGGAATACTGTCTATATAAAAGAGATTGAATACAAGAATCTGACAATTATTTCAGATTCTTTTTTATTGCAAATGAAAACTTGACATTATAATCAAAAAAACATATAATTTACTTATTGTTAATAGTGTTAACAGTAAATATAAAAACAATAAAGGAGTTAGTTATGGCTACGAAAAGAAAAAATATCGATTTATTCCCCTTTATCCTTTTAGGTGGTATAGGTATAGGAATTCTTATTGGAGTATTTGCTGGTGAACAAGCGAAAATTTTAAAACCTCTAGGAGATATTTTCTTAAATCTAATGTTTACAATTGTAGTTCCCATGGTTTTTGTGTCTATATCAACAGCTGTAGGGAATATGGTGGATATGAAAAGACTTGGTAAAATTTTAGGAAATACAGTTTTGGTTTTTGTAATTACCGGTCTTATCGCTGGAATAATAGTGTTAACTGTTGTAAATATATTCCCACCAAATGCAGGTACAAAAATGGCATTAGAAGCTGGAGAGATGGGAGAAATGAAAAGTGGCGCGGATCTTCTTGTGGGTTCTTTGACTGTTTCAGATTTTCCAGAAATTTTAAGTAGAAGAAATATGCTTCCATTAATTGTCTTTTCCATAATGTTTGGATTTGCAGTAAGTTTAAATGGAGGAAACGACAGTCCTGTTGGGAAATTCTTAAATAACTTGAACGATGTTGTTATGAATATGGTTGGCATGATTATGAAGTTTGCTCCAATTGGACTAGGGGCCTATTTTGCAAATTTAATTGGAGAGTTTGGACCTCAATTAATTGGAGGTTATGGTAGAACTCTTTTAGTGTACTATCCTTTGGTAGTTGTATATATGCTCATATTTTTCCCGATTTATTCTTATTTTGCAGCGGGAAAAAAAGGTGTTCAATTAATGAGAAATTACATTTTCAGTCCGGCAATAACAGCTTTTGCAACTCAAAGTTCAGTTGCGACTATCCCAGTCAACAAACAGGCTTGTGATAAGATAGGAGTTCCCCAAGATATTAGCGATATAGTTTTGCCAATGGGAGCGACAATGCACATGGACGGTTCTGTAATTTCTTCAATAGTAAAAATCAGCTTTTTATTTGGACTATTTGATATGCCTTTTACTGGTCTGAATACATATTTGATGGCAATAGTGGTTTCCATATTGAGTGCTTTCGTACTTTCTGGGGCGCCAGGTGGAGGACTAGTTGGAGAGATGTTGATTGTATCTTTATTTGGTTTCCCCCAAGAGGCATTTCCTGTAATTGCAACTATTGGATTTTTGGTGGATCCTCCTGCAACTATGTTGAACTCTTCTGGAGACACTATAGCGTCGATGATGGTGGCAAGATTAGTTGAAGGCAAAGATTGGCTAGATAAATCGTTGAATCGAAAAGCTAATGAAGCAGTGGTGAAAGAAGATGAATGATTTTCAAACAACATATAACAGACTTAGAAACGGCTCTAGTAAATGGCTTAAAATGGTTAGCGAAAAACCCGACGTGGGAGAGGAAATTATTCCCTTGTCAGTAGCCGATATGGAGTTTCAAAATGCAAGTGTAATTAAAAATGCCTTGAAAAGTTATATAGATACCGAAGTTTTGGGTTATTCTAGACCAACGGAAGAATATTTGGATTCAGTTGTCGGTTTTTTCAATAAATTTCACGATGCAGAAATAAAAAAATCTTGGATTGTAACGACTCCTGGGGTTGTTCCAGCTTTGGCATCTTCCGTTAGAGCCTTTACAAAAATAGGAGAGGGGGTAATTATATTTACTCCTATATATCCTCCTTTTTATAACATAATTGAAGGACAAGATAGAGTAATTGAAGAATGTCCCTTGATTTATTCAGACAATAGATATGAAATTGACTTTGAAAATTTAGAAAGTCTTGCAAGAAAAGAAAATGTAAAATTGATATTGTTATGCAATCCCCATAATCCAGGTGGTAGAGTTTGGACAGAATCCGAGATTAAAAAAATTGGAAAAATTGCAAAAGACAACGACATCATTCTAGTTTCAGATGAGATTCATTCAGATTATGTATTTAATGGAAAACACATAGTTTTGACAGAAATCGAAGAGATTAGAGATATTGCAATATCTTGCACAGCCCCCTCAAAAACTTTTAATATAGCAGGGCTTCAATGCTCCAATGTATTAATACCAGATGATGAAATTAGGGAAAAATTCATAAGGGCAAATGACATTATAGGAATCGAAAGGGCAAATGTCCTTGGACTTGTGGCGACTAGGGCTTGTTATGAAGATGGTTACCAATGGTTAGAAGAAGCTAGCAAAATCATTAAAACTAATTTAGACATAGTTGAAGAATTCTTTACTTCTTTAAGTGATAAATTTAAAGTTATGAAAATAGACGCAGGGTTTTTATCTTGGGTAAATTTTGAAAAATTAAATGTTTCAAAAGAACAATTTTATTCATGGCTAAACGACTCTGAAATTTTTATAAATAAGGGAGAGACTTTTGGAAAAGCTGGAGAATATTTTATAAGAATTAACGTCGGCCTTCCAACTTCTGATTTAATAACTGCCCTCAATAGATTTGAGAAAATTTTTAAAGAAAGATATATTTAAAAAAAGTTAGTGTGTTAGGGTTAAACCTATACACTAACTTTTTATTCTTCATCAATTAACTTACCATATCTTACGAGAAACTGTCTAAATTTGACAATTTCTTCCATGGTGAAATGCTCAAGTAAGGCTTTATTAGTCGTTCTAATAGACTCGATATCGAATTTCTTGTGGAGTAAATC
>JAEZYW010000085.1 GCA_023418835.1 Bacillota bacterium
GGATTGGGCTGGTTCTTTTAATGGCTTTGTTTTATTATGGGGAAGTTAGACATCAAAAGAGAGTGGAAGATCTTGAAATTGATATCCATGGCACTTATGAAAGCCAGCAAGTTTCTGATCCTTCTGGAAAGCCTTATCCAAAGACTTATATGCCTTTGTATTTTGTTTTTAATGGGAAAGATAATAGTTATATGATACATATGGGTGGACCCATTATCGAATTTGGAACTTATGAAAAGAGTAAATTTGTAAAAAATGTATTTTACATAAAAAGCGATGACGGTAGGGAGAATTTTATTGAAGTAAATCCTGTAACAAACACTTTTGCCTATTCTTTTGACAACGATTCAGATGATGTGAGGGAGTTTGTGTGGCATGATAGGGGAATGTATGTTGGATATTTTGAAAATGAGAGAAAATAGTTAAATTAAAAAATTTATCGCATAGAAAAACGAGATGCCAATAAAGGCATCTCGCAGACTAAAGACAAAGGTCTCGATAAATCCTTTCTCGACTACCCTCGGGCCGGCAGGCCATGAAATGGTCTCAAAAGGATGTTATCTTCGACCTTTTAAATAAGTTGTCAACACTCCCACGAGATGCAAATAAAGGCATCTCGTTTATATTTTGGAGAATTTTCAAATTCCCACTATAAATTTTATTTTTCTAAAAAATCCAGTGCAAAGGCTACCATTGATTCGATTCCCACTGGGATAGCATCTTCATCTATCTCTAATGTCGGGTTGTGTAGGGTAGTTTTTCCTTTGTTTTGTTCAGATTCCATTCCCAGCCACATATAAAATGACGGAATGTGTTTTCCATAGGCTGAGAAGTCTTCTCCTCCTGATGCTGGAAATTCTGGAATTAATACGTTTTCTTCTCCCAGTTGTTTTGTAAGGGATTCTTTTGCAATTTCAAAAAGTTCAGAGTCATTTTCTGTCACAGAATATCCCCTAACTATTTCCACATCTGCTTCACAACCAAGGGACTCTGCCAATGGTTTAATTAAATTGTTTATTCTATCTGGAATTTCTTCTGCCAAGGTGCTGTCAAAAACCCTAATAGTTCCTTCTAGTTTTACCTCGTCGCAAATTACATTGTATCTGTTTCCGCCGTGGATTGTTCCTATTGTTATTACAAGGGGAGTAAAGGGACTTGTATTTCTAGATACAATAGTTTGAAGTGCAGTCACGATATGAGATGTGGCTACTATTGCATCAAATCCCGCTTCTGGTTGAGAAGCGTGGGACGCCTTACCCTTTATAGTTACAAAAAGTCTGTCGGATTGTGCCATCATAGCACCGTTTCTAAAGGCGACTTTGCCCACAGGGACATTCCAAAGGTGAAGTCCAAAGGCTGCGTCTACTTTAGGGTTTTCTAATAGTCCATCTTCTATCATTTTTTTAGCTCCACCTTCTGGAGGAGATTCTTCTGCAGGTTGGAAGCAAAATAGTATATTTCCAGAAAACTTATCTTTAAGTTCTGTCAATATTTTAGTTGCACCTAACAAAATAGAAGTGTGTCCATCGTGGCCACAAGCGTGCATTACTCCAGGATTTTTGGAACTAAATTCCAAACCTGTTTGTTCTGTAATAGGTAGTGCATCTATATCTGCCCTTAAGAGGATAGTCTTTCCTTCTTCTTTTCCTCGCAAAACCCCAACAACTCCGTAACCACCTACATTAGTTCTAATCTCATCTAGAGGTAATTTTTCCAACTCTCTAATTATTCTTTTAGAGGTTTCTGATTCTTCGTAACTAAGTTCTGGGTTTTGATGGAGCTCTCTTCTAAATGCAATGACTTCGTCTTTTACTTCTTGTGCTTTAGTTTTTATATATTCTCTCATAAGGTCTCCTTCCTAAAAGAAATTCTCTGGAGAAAAGCTCCCCAGAGAAAATCTCTTACTTTAAATTTATACCCAAATTTTAAATAAATATTGGCGATCCTGGTCCTACTGGCAATCCAATGAAGAACCAAAGCATTGCGAATGCTGACCATACTACTAAGAAAATTAAAGAGTATGGTATCATCAATGATATCAAAGTACCGATACCTGCGTCTTCGTCGTATTCTTGCATAAATGCTAGAATAATTGGAAGATAGTTAAACAGTGGAGAAATTACATTTGTACATGAGTCTCCAATTCTGTATAAAAGTTGTGTCCAAGCTGGGTGATATCCCAATAGGTTGAACATTGGAACAAAGATTGGTGCAAGAAGTGACCACTTTGCCGATCCAGATCCTATAAATATGTTTACAGTTGTACATACAAGGATGAAGGATAAAAATAGCGGAACGCCAATAAATCCTGCACTTTCAATACTGTGAGCCAATTTTATAGATATAAGTAGTCCTAAGTTTGTCCAGTTAAACCATCCGATAAACTGTCCAATGATAAATGCTAAAACTATAAAAGATGACATTCCTGTAATCGCTTTTGTCATTAAAATTGGAACGTCTGAAGAGGATTTAATTACACCGATACTAACACCGTATGTAATACCTACAACTAGGAACAATCCCAATAGAAGTGGAATTAAGGAACTCATTAGAGTTGATCTAACTAACAATGAGCCAGTTTCTGCATTTCTAAAGAATGAATTTGCTGGAAAAGCTAACGCTGCAATAATTAATACATAAACTAAAGCTGCTAGTCCTGCTTTTCTTAAAGCTTTCTTTTCTTCCGGTAAAACTTCTGCAGTACCTTCCACTTTAACAGCCCCTTGGTATTTTCCAAGTCTCGGTTCGATAATCATGTTGTTAATTATTGTACCTACGATTGCAACTAAAAATGTAGATGCAAACATGAAATACCAGTTTGCTGTAAGTTCGATAGTAGGACCATTTGTAATAGCTGTAGCTTCGTTAGTAATCCCTTGAAGCAATGCGTCCGTTCCTGCAGGAAGTATGTTTGCTGTAAATCCTGCTGTTGTTCCTGCGTATCCTGCAGCAATTCCCGCTAAAGGATGTCTACCTAAATAAAGATAAATAATTCCTGCTAGTGGTGGAATAATAACAATTGCTGCGTCTGATGCGATATTTCCACAAATACCTATGAAAAATACCATAAATGTGACCGCCCAGTTCGGCGCTCCCAAAATTGTACTTTTCATAAACGCTCCCATGAAACCAACGTCTTCTGCAAGACCTAAACCTAAAGTCATAGTTAGAATTAATCCTAAAGGTGCAAATCCAGTGAAGTTTTTGACCATGTTTGTCAATGCGTACGTCATACCTTCACCAGAGAAAATATTATTTATAACAATTTCTTCTCCAGTACTTGGGTTAACATCACTGACGCCAGCCATAGATAAAATCATAGAAACGATTGCAACGACGATCAGTAACATTAAGAATAACATGAAAGGATGGGGTATTTTATTACCAACTCGCTCTATCCAACCAAGTATTCCCGTACTTTTTCTTTCTTCTGCCATTTTCTTACCTCCTTATTACGTTCTATATATAATAGTAAGTAATAATTAAGGAATAGTCAATAAAAATGACTAAATTATTATCTTGACTATAAAATAATTCTCATATATATTTAGTAATATATACAAAGGATTTAATAAATATTTTTCACAGGTCAAAATATATCTAAAAACTAGATTCATTGGAAATAAAAATATGGACGAGGAGGATAAAAATTGAATAAAAAAATAATTAGTTTGATACTTTCTATTATTATTTTAGCAGGATCCTCAAATGTCTCCTTAGGTGCTGGAAACTCAGGGGATATGAAGGTCCAATACTTAATAGACGAAAAAATTGTAGAAGGAAGAACCACAGACGAAGAAGGGATTGTGGATTTTGCATTAGACAAAACCCTTACGAGGGCAGAAGTAACTAAATTAATTGTCCACATTTTAAATTTAAAGGACTTAGCAGAATCCATTAAAGGATCTATTAGAGCTTTTTCTGATGTGGATAATAATCATTGGGCAAATGGATACATAAGTGCTGTCACTACTAAAAACGAAAAAATTGCATATGGAAGAAGAATAATAGCGGGATATCCAGATGGGAAATTTATACCGGAAAAGGATATATCCTATAACGAAATGGCAGCGATGCTCGTTAGAATTGTAAAATCAGATTTAACAGAAGAGATGGAAAGAGATGCCATTTGGGGGACTTCTTATTTAAACTGGGCAAAGGAATTGGGAATCTTGGAAGATGTTACAATCGAAAATTCCAATAAGTCCATAAATAGAAGGGATGCCTTTATAATGGTCTATAACACTTTAAAAATCAGAGAAGAAATAGAAAAAGGCAATCCAGATTTTAAAGATATCTTAGGGATTGTATCAAAATTTCAAATGGGAATTTTGGAACTAAACCAAGATAATAAAACACAATACAAAATCACAGAAAACACATTGACAACAGACGGAACTCAATTTTCAAGTCTTTATGAAAATTTGATAAAGCCTGGAAGTCTTGTGCGAATAATTGTAGACGACGAGAAAAATGTAACCCATATATTAGAACTGGGAAATCCTAGGGATTTGGCGATTCCAGGAAGATGGTTTGACGTCTCTGAAATGATCATATCCCAAAGGGAAAATACTTTTATAAAAGAAAATTACACAGAAAGTAATAGAATTATTGTAGGAGATGTTGAAGCAGAAATCACGACTAAGACTAGAATTTTTGCAGCAGATTTAGAAAAAAATGCCCTGAAAGAAGTGAAGGCCCTTTCTGAAATCTTTGAGACTTATTCAAAGAGAAGAAAACCTATAAAAGACGTCTATATGGGATATGACCAATATGTGGGAGCTCACAACGAAGCCAAGGTTATCGTCTTTGGAAATATTGAAAAATTTCAAGGAAAAGAAGAAATTAGAAGAGTTGTCACCCCAGTGGATTCCAATTTGAACTTTACAGCCCAGTCCATGATTGGAGGATTAAATAAAGTTTTTAGCCTAAGAGACGTCACCCACTTTCCAACGGGATACGACTTTGGATTTAACGATGTAATTTTAATGTACTTTGACGATTACGAAAACGCAAAAATTAAAAAAGTACCTCAAATTTTAATAGATTACAGCGAAGATCCAATCTATGAGATTGCAAAAATTGATCACCATATGATTGTAATCAGGGATAAAAACGGATACGAATTTCCCTTTGATATGACGACTTCTGCCCAATTTACTAGGGATGAGATCAAGGAAGGAGCCCACGTTCAAATTCTTTGGACTCCACCTCAATTTATAATGGACATAATTGGAAAAGAAAATCTTAAGGATTTAAAAAATATCGACATAGAAAAAATTCTAAGAGAAATAGACCTAGAAGAAGCTTTGGAAATTATAAAAGAAGTAAATTCGATTTCAGACTTTAACTTCCAAGTCATGGCAATTAGCGTTGTGGAAGATCCTTTAAGGGGGACTCTTCCAATTGGAATTAGAACAGGAAAATACACTGGATATATCGATTCCTTTACAGACAATGAAGTAATTGTTGTGGATAAGATTGACGGCATAAAGAGAAATCCAAGACATTACTACATCTCTCCCACAGATTTAAATATGATTAGGCTTGCTAAAAATATGGACTTCGAAGTTGTCTACAATGTGGATTTAAGATTTGGTCAAACAGAATTTATGACAAATGTTCAATATTACTTTGACCACTCTAGGCTTTACGGATCTCCAATGGATAACTGGATTTTCCAAACAATGAAAACTACTTTTTCCAATGAATGGAACAAGGAAAAACTAGAACAAGCCTATGGAATGTTTTATTATATTGTGGAATCGGAAAATAAATATCCAATTTTATTTAAACGAGAAGAAATGGTAATGATTGCCGTAGAAAGCTACAACCAAGCCAACGACAGATTGGGAGGCCCAGGAAGAATTACAATCCCACCAGGATATTTCGAAAACTGGAAAAAGTAGGGAATGTATTCATCAATAATGATCTTTGATTTTGTAGGGTACGCATTCCTATGCGTACCGCGATATTATTTTGTTTCAGGATAAGCCAAGGTCTCGATAAATCCTTTTTCGACTACCCTCGGGCCGGCAGGCCGTGAAATGGTCTCAAAAGGATATTATCTTCGACCTTTTAGTAGGGTATGCATTCCTATGGGTACCGCGATAATGCATTTCAATAGGTTGTAGGGCAGGAATTCCTATGCATACCGCAATAATGCATTTTTGATCATGTAGGGTAAGCATTAATATGCGTATCGCGATATTATTTTGTTTCAGGATAAGCCAAGGTCTCGATAAATCCTTTTTCGACTACCCTCGGGCCGGCAGGCCGTGAAATGGTCTCAAAAGGATA
>JAEZYW010000174.1 GCA_023418835.1 Bacillota bacterium
GGTTAAATCATGTGCCGGTGGAGCGGGTACTTCTGTTGGGACAGGAGGAATGGTCACGAAATTAAATGCTGCTTCTATATGCATGGATAAAGGAATTGACATGGTTCTAGCAAATAGCAAAGATTTAAAAGTTCTCAGGGATATAATCAGAGGCGAAGATGTTGGAACTTTATTTAGGGGGAAATGAAATGTTATTAGATATAGGTAATAAAGCTAAAATCTCATCTAGGGAACTGGCAAAATTAGGAACTAAAGAAAAAAATGGAATATTACTATCTATAAAAGATGCAATTTCAAAAAATAGAGAAAATATAATTCAAAGCAATAATCTAGATATGGAAAATGGCAAAAAAATTGGTCTTTCTGATGCTCTTTTAGACAGGCTTCTTTTAGATGATAAAAGAATAGATGGACTTTTAGACTCAATTGATTATGTAATTAGCCTAGATGATCCAATTGGAGTTGTGGAAGGAATGAAGACCATGGAAAATGGTTTATCTGTAGGTTCTAAAACAGTTCCATTGGGCGTTGTCGGAATAATATATGAGTCTAGGCCAAATGTAACTTTGGATTGTGCATTACTTTGTATAAAATCTGGTAACTCTTTGATCCTTAAAGGGGGAAAAGAGGCAATTAATTCTAATATTGCGATTGAACAAGCTATAAGAGAGGGTATAGAAGAAGCAGGATATAATCCAGATTTTGTTCAACTAATTAAAGATAGCGATAGAAAAGTTACAGAAGAGTTTATGAGATTAAATGGATATATAGATGTTTTAATTCCAAGGGGAAGCGGAAGACTTATTAATTCAGTTACGAAAAATGCCAATGTTCCTGTTATTACAACGGGCGAAGGTAATTGTCACATCTATGTAGACGAGAGTGCTGATATTGAAATGGCACTTCCCATTATAGAAAATGCTAAAACTCAAAGAACTGGGGTATGTAATGCAATGGAAACCTTATTAGTAAATTCTAGTATTGGCGAGGATTTCTATAGAGGTTTGGAAGAAATAATTAAAAATCACGAAATAAAAGTTTATGGATGTGAAAGATCCAGAAAATTCTTACCCTTTATCGAAGTTGCTACAGAAACTGAATACGATACGGAATTTTTAGATATGGCATTTGCAATTAAAGTTGTAGATTCTGTAGAAGAAGCTATCGTGCATATTGGGAAATTTAGCACTGGACATTCTGAATCTATAATTACAAATCGTTACGATTCAAGTGAAAAGTTTTTAAATGAAGTAGATTCTGCCTGTGTCTATGTAAATGCTTCCACGAGATTTACAGACGGAGGGGAACTGGGTTTGGGAGCGGAGATGGGAATTTCCACTCAAAAACTTCACGCTCGAGGACCCATTGGACTTGAACAGTTGACGAGTAAAAAATATATAATTTATGGACAAGGACAAATTAGAAGTTAAGAAAAAATATTGTCAATTACTATATGATTTTATAATGATTGACGAATATAGGAGGATATATGTTAGGAAAGAAAATAAGACATTTGAGAAAATCTCAAAAATTGAAATTAAATGATGTTGCAGAAAAATCAGGATTATCAGTTAGCTATATATCTCAACTTGAAAGAGATTTAGTAGAGCCTAGTCTTTCGTCGTTAAAAAAGATAGCTTCTGCTTTAAACACCCCTGTTTACTTGCTAATTGACGATTCAGAACATGACAATATCGTTATGAAAAAAGAAGAAAGACCCGTTATGACTTTTGGAAACACGGATACTAGATTTGAAATTGTTTCTACTACTACCCAAAGTTTGAATTTTTCACCCAAAATGCTAATGGTTCAGTTTACCATTCCTGCTGGAAGTGAAGATTCTGAAGATTACATCACACATTCAGCTGAAGAGTTGATTGTCCTTGAAAAAGGAAAATTAGAAGTGACATATGGAGATGCTGTCTACGAACTAGAACCTGGGGATTCAATTTACGTTCAAGAAAACATTCCCCATAGAATTGTGAACTTGTCTGAGGAAGAATCAGTGGGTTATTATGTAGTAACACCTCCATCAATTCCAAAAAACGAAGCTTAATTAACCTAGGCAGTGGATGGGACTGCCTTTTTTGATTGTTTTTAGTTATAGTCTATTTACAAAAACTTCAACATTTGTTATGATTTATTCTATTAGAGTAGGTGAAAAAAATTATTGCAAAAGAACATAATAGTATTTTAAAATTTTTTGTTTTCTTGTTTGGCTTATCTATTGCAATCTTAAATTTTTATACAAAATTAGAGACTATAGCTTTTAGGTCTTATTTCACAATGGGCTTAGTTTTTTTAGCTTTTGTTTTTAATAGGCAAAAATCTAAAATATCTTCAAAATTAGACTACTTTTTTGCAACGATTACAATTATTGTGTTTAGTTACATAATTTATCGCTACCCACAAATTGTTGCAAGGGGAGGAGTTTTAGAAGATTTAGATTATGTAATTGGTATAATAGGCATTTTATTATTACTAGTTATCGGATTTTTTTACAGTAGAAATTTACTCATTTTAGTTTCAATTTTTTTAATTTATGCAATTTATGGAAGATTCGCACCTCTTAGCTTAAGTCATCCCGGTTTTTCTATCAATAGAATAATTAGCCATTTAATTTGGGGAAGCCAAGGAATTTTTGGCGTTACAATGGGAGTCTGTGCTTCTTATATATTTTTATTTTTACTATTCGGAGAGTTTTTACAAAAAAGCGGACTTAGTGAATTTATAAATGACATCTCCCTTGCAATTATTGGGGACAAAAGAGGTGGTCCTGCTAAAGTGTCGGTAATAGCTAGTGCATTGTTGGGAATGATAAATGGATCTGCTGTTGCCAACGTTGCCACTACGGGAATGATTACAATTCCTCTTATGGAAAAAATCGGATATAGAAAAGAATTTGCTGCTGCCGTAGAAGCAACTGCCTCTACTGGAGGTCAATTTGCCCCGCCAATAATGGGGGCTGTCGGATTTGTTATGGCAGAATATTTAGGGATATCTTATTCAAAAGTCATGATTGCCGCAATAATTCCTGCAATTTATTATTATTTTGGAGTATTAGTATCAGTACATCAAGAAGCCAAGGTAAAGGGTCTTAAAGGGATTCCAAAAGAAAATTTGCCAAACTTAAAAGAGGTTATTAAGACGAGGGGATTTCTCTCAATACCAATAATAATAGTTGTCATTTTAATTCTAATGAGATATTCTCCCATTTACGCATCTTTTATCGGTATTATTTCTACAATTATCGTTTCACAATTTACAAAAGAAAATAAAATGGGGCCTAGAGAAATTATGGATTCCATAGTACAAGGAACTTTGAACACGATAAATATTGGAGTTTCTTGCGCCTTAATTGGAATTGTTATTGGAATCGTTTCTCTGACAGCTTTAGGATTGAACTTTGGAAATTTGATTATGTCTAGTCCATTTTTAAGCAGTTCTCTGACAGCTGGAATACTTACAATGGTAATGAGTATAATTTTAGGAATGGGCGTTCCTGGCGTTGCAGCTTATGTAATTGTAGCCAGCGTCTCTGTTCCTATATTGATAAAATTAGGGGTTGAATCTATTGTTGCCCATATGTTTTGTTTAATTTATGCGTGTTTGTCTAATATAACACCACCTGTTGCCATAAGCTCTTATGTTGCAGCGGGAATTGCAGGTGCAGATGAGTTTAAAACTTCAATAGAAGCATTAAAGATTGGATTTACTGGTTTTTTATTTCCATTTTTCTTTTTAATGAATCCGGAACTTTTAATAGGTGCAGTTCCAGAAGTTAATTTGCTATATTTATTGAGGATTTTCATCACTGGATTGTTTGGAGTATTTAATTTATCCTGTGCTTTTGAAGGTATGTTATTAAATAAGCTAAATGGCTTACAAAGAATTTTGTTATTTGGAGTGGGGATTTTGTCTGTAGACCCTAAATTGATTACAGATTTTATAGGAATTGGAATTTTTACAAAAATATTGCTTATAAATAGGAGGCAGTTCATAGATGAAAAAATTTAAAATAGTAGCTTTAATTCTACTATTTATACTTTTAACGGGATGTAATGAAAAAGAAAATGTAGAATATATAAATATACCAACGGCGTCGACAACTGGGACTTTATATCCCTTTGGTAATGCAATTGCAAATTTATGGAATGAAAACATTTCTGGAATAAAGGCCAATGCACAAGCATCAAATGGAGGTATAGATAATTTAAATTTATTAGAAAAAGGGGAAGCCAACATTAGTATGGCAGTTACCTCCAACGTTTATCAATCCTTTAAAGGACTGGAATCCTTTGAAGGCAGAGCCAATGAAAAGATTAGAATAATAACTGGATTGTATTACAATCCCAATCAGTTAGTGGTTTCTAAAAATTCTGGTATCAATTCTATAGAAGAAATTAAAGGCCATAGATTTGCCCCGGGATCTCCTGGGTCGACAACGGAATACGAGGCTTCTATACACTTTAAATACGCCGGAATAGATTATCCAAGTGAAATTGAACCCCAGTATGTAAACTTCACTGAAGCCATCGATTTAATTAGAAATAAACAAGTAGAGGGAGCCTGGATTATGGCAGGTGCTCCTACTTCTGCAGTAACTGAGATGTTAAAAACTACAGATACAAAGTTACTAGAAATACCCCAATCCTTAATTGACGATATGAAAAAGGACTATCCTTGGTATTCTAATTACACATTAAAAGCCGGAACTTACGAAGAACTAGAGGAAGATTTAAACACCTCTGCCATAAAAATGGTTATGTTTACATCAGAAGATATGGACGAAGAATTGGTTTACGAACTTACAAAAGTCTTCTGGGAAAATATAGAAGATCTCAAGGCCACACACAACTTCTTAAAGGAAGTGACAATACAAGAAGCATTGACAGACATTGCAGAACTGCCTATTCACGAAGGAGCATTGAGATATTATAAAGAAGCAGGAATTATAAAATAAGGAGACGATAATGACGAATAATGAAGGGAAACCCATAGAGGTTTTAAGTAAAAAATCCCATAAAGATTTGATACAAATTGCCAAAAGTCTAGGTTTAAATATAAAAAATAATATAAACAAATCAGAGTTAATTGACTTGATTTCCACAAAAAACTTAAACTCAGATATAAAAGGCACGGTAAAAGGGGAGTTTGAAAATAAAGATCTCGATAAGATGACGATAATAGAACTTCGAGAAGTTGCGGAAAAATTAGGTGTTCAATCTTCTTATAAATATAAAAAGAATGAATTGAGACAACTGATTGATGCAGAGATGGCAAAAGAGATTGAGTTGGGTAAAAAATCTATTTCTGAGCTTAGAAAGATTGCAGAAGCTAAGGGAATACCAGATTATTACAAGTACAACAAAAATGATTTACTTAGATTAATTAAATATAGTGCTGACCAACCTTTAGAAGACATAGAATACGATATGGAAATTGAAAGGGAAGAAGAGCCAAATAATACGGACCTAGAAGGAATAGATTTAGACGAAGTTTCAGACAATGTGTCTAATATTATAGAAAAGATGGACGATATAAATTATGTCAGTGGAATTTTGGAAGTCTTACAAGATGGTTATGGGTTTTTAAGGAGAAATAATTATCTAACTAGCGAAGGAGATGTTTACGTTTCTCCAAGTCAAATTAGAAAATTTAGACTTAAAACTGGAGATAAGGTCGTAGGGGTAATTAAACCACCTAGCGTTACAGAAAAATTTAACGCTTTAATTTACATTAATTCTGTAAATGATAGAGATCCCCAAGCTTCTTCAAACAGAGCTCCTTTTGAATCTCTAACGCCAATTTATCCAAATAGTAGAATTACCTTAGAAACTGACGAAGAGATACTAGCTACCAGAATGGTGGATTTAATAGCTCCAATAGGGAAAGGTCAAAGGGGTCTCATAGTTTCTCAACCAAAGTCTGGGAAAACTACACTTTTAAAAATGGTGGCAAAGGCAATTGAACTTCAATATCCTGATACTCATTTAATTGTGTTATTAATCGACGAAAGACCTGAGGAAGTAACGGATATGCAACGCTCTGTAAAAGGAGAAGTCGTATCTTCTACTTTTGACGAGCAACCAAAAAACCATATTAAAGTTGCCGAAATGGTTATAGAAAGGGCAAAAAGATTAGTAGAAAACAAAGAAGATGTTATAATACTATTGGATTCCATTACTAAACTGGCCAGAGCTTATAATCTTATAACACCACCCAGTGGAAAAACTTTATCTGGAGGGTTAGATCCATTGTCTTTGTATAAACCTAAAAAGTTTTTCGGTTCTGCTAGAAATGTTGAAGAAGGGGGTTCTTTGACAATACTTGCAACTGCATTGGTTGAAACAGGTTCCAGAATGGACGATATTATATATGAAGAGTTTAAGGGAACAGGTAATATGGAAATACATCTAGATAGAAAACTTTCCGAAAGAAGAATTTTCCCTGCAATAGACATCTATAAATCTGGAACTAGAAAAGAAGAGTTGCTTTTAAATTCTGATGAGTTAGAAGTTGCTACAATAGTAAGACAGGCTATGGGAGAGCTTTCCACACAAGAAGTTTCAGAGATGCTAATAGGATTACTAGACGAGACAGATAACAATAAAGAGTTTATCAGATTAATTAAAAATAGAGGGCTTAATAGATTTGCCCATTAAATTATATCAAATTGTTGTATAAAACTGAGAGCTAATGTATTATAAATATTAGGAGGATGAGAAATGGGAGATATAAGAGTTCGTTTTGCTCCAAGTCCAACTGGATACTTGCACATAGGTGGGCTTAGGACAGCGCTGTATAATTATTTATTTTCAAAGGGAAACAATGGAAAATTTGTTTTAAGAATAGAAGACACGGATCAGACTAGATTTGTTGAAGGGGCTTTGGAAAATCTTATTAGATCCTTAGAATGGTCTGGGATAACATATGATGAAGGAGTTTTTCTAGAAGATGGAAAACTAGTTCAAAAAGGAGACTTTGGTCCATATATCCAATCAGAAAGACTTGACATCTACAACGAATATGTAGACAAGTTAATCGAAAGTGGACACGCATATTATTGTTTTTGCGATATGGATAGACTTGAAAACCTTAGGGAAAGACAAAAAATGGAAGGAAAAGTTCCAAGATATGACGGACTTTGTCGTGGGGTTTCCATTGAAGAGGCTAAAAAAAGAATTGCAGCAGGAGAAGAGTATGTTGTAAGGCTTAAAATGCCAGATAATCATCAAATTGAATTTGACGATTTAGTAAGAGGACATATTTCTATTAACTCAAATGACGTAGATGACCAAGTTCTTTTAAAATCTGACGGATACCCAACATATCACATGGCAGTAGTAGTTGACGACCATTTAATGGGGATTACACACGTTGTAAGAGGAGAAGAATGGATTTCATCCACTCCAAAACATGTCTATTTATTTGAGGCTTTTGGTTGGGAAACTCCTAAGTTTGTCCATCTGCCAACGGTACTAAATGAAAGTAGAAAAAAACTTTCCAAAAGAGAAGGGGACGTTTCCGTTGAAGACTTCAAAGCCAGTGGATATTTACCTCAAGGTCTAGTAAATTATTTAGCCCTTGTGGGTTGGAGCCCAGAAGGCAATAAGGAAATCATGACCTTAGAAGAGATGATAGAAGAATTTACTTTCGACAGAGTTGCCAGCGCTGGCGGAATATTTGATAAAAAGAAATTAGATTGGGTGAACAGTCACTACATTAAAGAATTAGAAATTGACGAATTTTATGAATTGGCTAAACCTTTTATAATAAATAGTGGACTAGTTGAAGAAAGCTTTTTTGATGGACATGAAGAATGGACTAAAATTTTATTGGAAACTATTCAAGATAGTGTAGATAATTTAGCTCAAGTTCCAGAACATATTAAGTTTGCTTTCGAAGATTTTCCAAAGCTAGAAGAAGGTGAGTTAGAAGTCTTAAAAGGAGAAACTGTACCTCAACTTTTAGATGCAATTATGGAAAAAGTGCAACAAATGGATTCTATAACTTTAGAAAGTTCTAAAACCTTTATGAAAGAAATCCAAAAAGAAACTGGAATAAAAGGTAAGAATTTATTCATGCCAACTAGAGTTGCTATTACAGGTGTTCAACATGGTCCTGAATTAGCCAACATATTATATCTTTTAGGCAAGGAAAAAATACTTGAAAGATTAGAATTAGTAAAAACATTAATATAACTGGTACTATAAAAGAGTCGCATATTGGTACTTGTATAGATACCAGAAAATTGATACCCTCTTATTAGATTAAGGGGGTATTTTTATGGAAAGAAAAGAAACAAAAACAAAACTTACTATATACCAGATTGCGTTGTATGGCGTTTTAATGGCGTTAACAGTTTTAGCGACAATGCTTGTGACAGTGCCCACAATTGCAACCCAAGGTTACATAAACTTAGGAGATGCTTTGGTATTATTGTCGGGTATTATTCTAGGTCCTACTGGCGGGTTTGTAGTAGGGGGAGTTGGATCTGCATTAGCTGATATATTACTTGGTTATAGCTATTATGCGCCTTTTACATTGGTGATTAAGGGAATTGAAGGAGCTTTAGGCGTATTTTTGTTTAGAAAGCTCTTTAAAGAGAAAAATTCTCTTATACCACTATGCATTGCAGGAGTATGGATGGCTACTGGATATATGATAGTAGAAATTTTTCTTTACGGTTTTGCTGCTGCAGTTGCAAGTTTTCCAGGTAATATTTTACAAGGTGTAGTAGGAGCAATTTTGGCTACAATTGTTTATAAAAATATAAAAGATAAAATTTAAAAATATTTATTAATCATAATAGCCTATTAACAAAGGTTGCAAGGAGAATTAAATTTCTTTTGCAACCTTTTTTCATTACTATATTGTAATAATAATATGTGTATGATATAGTAGTTAATGCAATTATAAATTATAATTAAACACAATATATAGTAGGAGGCAGTAAAGTGCAAGTAAGGAAAAGAAATGGCAATTTGGTGGATTTTGAGGTCGATAAAATTGTAATAGCTATAGAAAAAGCTATGGCAGAAACTGATGAAGGTATTGATGAAAAAATATCTCAACAAATAGCCGACACTATTGCAAAAAAACATGAAGGCGATGAAGAACTTCACATCGAGACAATTCAAGACGAAGTTGAATTGGAATTAATGAAAGTTCGTCCAGATGTTGCAAAAAAATACATTATCTACAGACAAGAACGTGAGAAACTTAGACGTGAAGGCTGGGATATGTCTGATCTCCAAAGGGATATTTACGAAAAGAAATATAGATTTGACTCAGAAAATTTTGAAGAATTTCTAGACAGAACTAGTGGAAATAACGAAGCCATTAAAAAAGCGATAAAAGACAAAAGATTTATGCCCTCTGGAAGAATTTTGGCTGGTCGTGGTCTAGATAAAGTCGGAAAAAAAATTACCCTTTCAAATTGCTATGTACTTCCAAAAGTTGGCGATAGTATAGAAGAAATCTATGATACTGCTAAACACTTAGCAAGAACTTATAGCTATGGTGGTGGAGTTGGTCTTAATATATCAAACCTAAGACCTAGAGGTGCTAAAGTCAACAATGCTGCTTCCACAACAACAGGCGCTGTTTCTTTCATGGACTTATTTGCACAAACTACAGCTTTAATTGGAATGAAGGGTAGAAGAGGTGCGTTAATGTTAAATATTGATTGTACCCACCCTGATTTAGAAGAATTTATTAATGTAAAAAGTAATTTGGAAAAAGTTACTAGCGCTAATATTTCTGTAAATGTAAATAATGAATTTATGGAAGCTGTTAAAGCAAATAAGCCTTTTAAATTACACTTTGAAGTAAAAGCTTCAGGGGAAAAAATTGAAAAAGAAGTAAGTGCTAAAGAGATGTTTAGAAAACTTGCTTATAACAACTGGAGAATGGCAGAGCCAGGAATTCTTTATTGGGATAAAATTGACTCTTGGCATCTTATGAGCGAGGATCCATCTTTTGAATACGCAGGAGTAAACCCTTGTGCAGAAGAACCCCTTCCAGCTTACGGAAGCTGTAATTTAGCGAGCATTAACTTAGGTGAATTTGTAAAACATCCTTTTACAATCTATGCTAGATTTGAGTTTGAAAAATTTGCCGAATTAGTTAGAGAAGGAGTTTACTATTTAAACGGCGTCCTAGACGAAAACATGAATCTTCACCCACTAGAAGAACAAAAAGAAGTTGGAGCCCAACTTCGTCAAATTGGACTTGGAATTATGGGACTTGCAGATGCCTTTATAAAACTTGGTATAGAATACGGATCTGAAGAGTCCATTAGCTTAATTAACCAAATAGGTAGACTTCTAATAAATGAAGCTTTAAGAGCCTCAGCATTGCTAGCAGAAAAAGACGGACCTTATCCTGCTTATAAAGCAGAACACGTTTTAAAGAGTCCTTTCCTTTTACACAATGCAGACGAGGATGTAATAGAATTAATAAAAGAACACGGACTAAGAAATTCTCAACTTTTAACTATTGCTCCAACGGGAAGTATTTCTACTTTAGTGGGATGTAGTAACGGAGTTGAACCACTATTCCAAATTTCTTATACGAGAAAAACTGAATCCATCCACGGAACAGACACTTACTATAAAGTCTATTCTGACATCGTAAGAAAATATATGAACGCCAATGGATTGGGCTCAGAAGACGAACTACCTGAATTTATAGTTACAGCAGATAGTCTAGATTATAAAAAGAGAATTGACGTTCAATCTGCATTCCAACAATTTATCGATGCAAGTATTTCCTCAACAGTAAATGTTCCTAATGAATTTACAGTCGAGGAAGTAGAAGACCTTTATATGTACGCTTGGGAAAAGGGCGTAAAAGGGATTACTATTTATAGAGACGGATGCGACAGAGAAGGAATTCTTACTACAGAAAATACTAAAAAATCTAGAATTCAAGAGCTACAAGATGAACTGAATAGAGAAATAGTAAAAGAATTGGAAGAAAATCCAGGAGTTTGCCCAATGTGTGGCGGAACTATGAACAAATCTGGCGGTTGTGAAGAATGCCAGGACTGTGGATATAGTCCTTGTGCAATATAATAGATAAGATTAAAGACACTTTATATAGGAAACTATTTAAAGTGTTTTTTAATTATAGATTTCTATACTGCTTGCAGAAAAACCTTAAAGGGTATATCAAAAAGAAAGAAAATTTATGGAGTAAAATAATAAAATTGAATATATTTAAATTATATGTTAAAATCTATTTAGAAATATATCTAAATACATCAAAGGAGGTATAGATGAGTATTAAATTTGACAATCTTCATAAAAGTTATGGGGATGTAGAGATACTCCATGGTGTTACCTTTGAAGTTTCTCCTGGAAAGCCAATGGCATTTTTAGGAAGAAATGGAGCGGGAAAAACTACGACCATTAGAGGATTCATGGACGTCTTTCGTTTTGATTCTGGAAATATTACCATCGACAATAAACCTTTTAAGGTGAATGACTATCGGATTGGATATTTACCAGAAGAAAGGGGTCTATACCAAAAACATAAAATATTAGATCAATTAATATATTTTTCTAAACTTAGAGGAATAGACGGAGAGAG
Source organism: Bacillota bacterium (assembly GCA_023418835.1). Classification (GTDB taxonomy): domain Bacteria; phylum Bacillota; class Clostridia; order Tissierellales; family Peptoniphilaceae; genus Neofamilia. The sequence goes on from JAEZYW010000174.1 coordinate 11,599, forward strand.
TGCTAAAAAGAATATTTTGGAATTGTTAGAAAAAGTAGAATTATCTGAATACGCTGAGAAAAAATTGGAAACCCTATCAAAGGGTAACCAACAAAAAGTTCAGATAGTACAAGCCCTAATGAACAATCCGGAAATAGTAATTCTAGATGAGCCCTTTTCAGGATTGGACCCAGTGAATTCAAAGATACTCAGAGATTTGGTAAAAGAAATCACTGATGAAGGAAACTATTTAATATTTTCCTCTCACCAGATGGGATATGTGGAGGAGATGTGCGATGAGATAACAATTATTGACAAAGGAAATATTGTAGTTTCAGATTCCATTGAAAATGTGAAAAGAGAATTAGGTGGAGGAAGGATAGAACTTTCATCTGGAAATATGGATGTGGACTCTTTAGAATTTTATATAAAATCTCAAATTCCAAATATCAGTGTATTAAAAAAAGAAAATTTTGTAGTTGTGGATTTGAATGAAATTAAAAAAGAAGATTTTATTCAACAACTCCTTGATATAAACTTAGACATAAAAAACTTTGGAGATTATGAACCCTCTGTTTACGATATATTCATTGATGCGGTAGGTGAGAGCCATGAATAAAACTATGACTGTATTTAAATATGAATTGAAAGCTGCATTAAGATCTAGGACATTTTTAGTTTCTAATATAATATTTATGGGGATTATAATCATAGCATCCCTGTTTATAAGGTTTGGAGTTGGAAATAGTATTAAAGAATTAGCCCCAATAGCTCAAATAATTTCCGAGGATCCAAGTGAAAGTAGAAATGTTGGTGTAATTATAAAAGATGATGTCCTTAATAAAGAAATCATAGAAAAAATGTATCCCAACGAAAATATAACAATATTTGAGTCAGACGAAAAATTGAGAGAAAGTATTACAAATAAAGAGCTTGACTCAGGAATTATTTTTACAAGTGATAATAGCATGACTTTGATTTATGAAAAAGCGCCTACTTTTTCTATTAATTGCGATGAGTATACTCAGCCCTATAGAGAATATTTGGTAGATGAAAAACTAAAAGATAGGGGCATTACATTACAAGAAATCCAAGACATTGAATCAGAGGTAGAGGTGAAATCTAAAGTAGAATCTCTAGTAGAAGACAATAGCACTATAGTAAGATTTATTTCTACAATTTTGAGCTTTCTTTTATACCTAATTATAATAATGAATGGTCAAATTGCAGCTTTGAATGTGGCAAGGGAAAAAAATGATAGGACAATGGAACTTTTAATTACTAGCACGAATCCCAAAAACTTGATTAATGGAAAGGTTCTAGCTAGCTTTTTCCAAAGTATGGTAACGGTATTGCTTTTAACTATAGCTACGGGAATTGCTTTATTTATTAATAAAGACTTATTTTTACAGTTTTTATCTATGGTAAACTTTTCAATTGATTTTACTTTTATTGGAATATTTTTAATATTCTTTGTAATAGGTTATATAATGTATCTCTTTATTTACGCAGCTTTAGGATCTACAGTATCTGCGACAGAAGAAGTTAATACAGCAATGGGTCCACTGATGATAATAGTAGTAGCCGTTTATTTCGGAACTATTATGGCTTTGTCTAATCCAGACCCTAATAATCTCATTCTAAAGATAATGAGTTTCGTACCATTTAGCTCCATGTTTACAATTCATGCAAGATACGCTCTTACTGATATGCCACTATTTGAAGTGGGAATATCATTAGCAATACTAATAGTTACAACAATAATTTTGACACTTATAAGTATTAGAATTTATCGCAGTGCATCACTTAACTATGGAAACAAGAATAAGATTTCAAATCGGATAAAAAGAATATTTAAAAGAAAATAAAAAATGAGGCATTCCCAAGAATACAAGGGGATGCCTTATTTTAATATTAGTATATATTATTTAAACGTTCCTTCTAACATCTGGATAAATCTAGCCTCATCCGTATTAAAATCTACATTATATCTAGAAATTTTCAGTTGCCCATCTGTAGGAAATTGGTTAGGATTTGCAATTCCTCTTTTTGTCGTTACCGAAGTTTTAAATCCTAAATCCTTTAAAACCTTTAAAGCGGCGTCGTTGTAATTTCCAAAGGGATAGGAAAATGTGGTCATTTTTATTCCAAGATTTTCTTCTAAAAAGTTTTTCGAAGTTAAAACTTCTTTATAGATTTCATCATAAGTCATTTTAGAAAAATCTGGGTGTGAGTATGAGTGAACTCCAATCTCCTGTCCGGCAGCATGAAGGGCTTTAACCCCATCTAAGTTTCTATCTTTGATATCCATAAATAGTCTATCTTGGACTATATAAAATGTAGCCTTTGCATTAAATCTTTCTAAAACGTCTTTTACATAAGTAAAATGAGATGCATATCCATCGTCAAAAGTCAGAACGACAGGTTTTTCTGGAAGATTTGTTCCTTTAGTCCAATTATCATATAATTCTTCCATTGTTATTGTAGTATAACCATTGGCAGATAGATACAACATCTTTGATTCTAAGCTAGCCTTTAAAATGTAGTTAGAGTCGTTAAATTCCTTTGTTTCCGAATATCCAACTTCGTGGAACATCAATACAGGAATAATTTTCGCATTTACGTGAAAACCCGTTTCAGGATCAAACTCATCATACACATAATCATCGGCGATTTGTCTACTAACAAACTTCGCTTCATTCAATATCTTCGTTTTCGTTACATTGGTTATTGCTGTAACATCTCCCATAGCAAAAACAGAACTGCTAAGAGATAGGGTAAAAACTAATAATAATATAATAACTGTCTTTTTCATAAATCCTCCTACACATTAGATTATTATAACACAAAATTAGTGTAAATCTATTAACTTCATCAAAATGTAATAATACTAAGGTCTTTGTGGTAAAATATAACAGAGGTGACAAATGGCTAAACGATTAAAAACAGTAAAAATTAATAATAATATAATAACTGTCTTTTTCATAAATCCTCCTACTCACTAAATTATTATAACACAAAAATTGTATAAATCGACTAACTTCATTAAAATGTAATATGAAGAAACTTTATGGTAAAATAGACTGG
>JAEZYW010000207.1 GCA_023418835.1 Bacillota bacterium
TCTCTAGACTACGCCGTAAGCAACTTATAATTTTTAACTATAAACTGAATCTCTTATTCTTCAAACATTCCTATTTGATTTTCTAAAATTTCTTCCTTATCCAACTCTTCTTCCCAAAAATCTTCAACATCGTATTCTTCTTCAAAGGGATTTTCTTCAAAACCTATAAAGCTAATTTGTCCTCGAGTTTCATATGCTCTTTTTGAAAAGTCCATTGTAATTTCGTAGGATGAGGATTTATCTCTTAAATCTTGGTTCTTAGCATCCAATATCTCTTTTAAAATCTTTTCGTCTCTTTGAATTCTTTCCTTATTTCTAATGGATCTCATTCTCTTTTTTTCCCTAAATCTTTCTATTTTATAATCGTTATAATAGGAAAGTCCGTATTTTAAAGTGAGTAGAGCGACTATAATGACGGTAATCAATTTTATTCTATCGTCTAGTCCCATATAAATAGGAGTTCCTGCAAAAAAGCTTATTCCCATAATTGGAAATATAAGCTTTTTAAAAGACTTGGGATATTTAGAATAGTCCCAAAGAAAGTATAAAATTACTCCTACAAAAATTATCGTTTTAAGTATCATTACTTCATCCTTCTTTTCTAAAACCTAATGTTTCACGTGAAACATTTATAGAGGTTTATTTTTTATCTGCCCGTATTGTCTTGGATACTTATTTGCGGTCTTTTTAATTTTTTCTATTACAACTAAGGTCCTTCCGTTTCCATCTTCTGTGAGATTAAATTCCATTACATCTCTAACTTTTCCGCCCAGTTCTTCAATTGCCTTTTGGGCTTCTTCGAGTTCCTCTTTTAAATCCACGCCTTTCATTGCTAGAAAGATTCCCCCAACTTTAACTAGGGGAAGGGAAAGTTCCACCAACTTATTTAGCCTGGACACAGCTCTAGAAACTGCAATATCATATTTCTCTCTATGATTTTTGTCTCTACCTGCAATTTCTCCTCTGCTGTGTAAAGTCCTAATGTCCTCAAGGTTCATCTCTTTAATTACTTCTTCTAAAAAAATTAGTCTTTTATTCAGTCCATCTAGTAAAGTAATCTTTAAATTTGGATTTACGAGCTTTAGAGGTATTGCTGGGAATCCCGCTCCCGTTGCTACATCAATCAAGGTTTTTTCTTTTCTAAACTCAGGGATTTTAAAGGCAGTCATAGAGTCTAAGAAGTGTTTTATATCCACATCTTCTCTTTCTATAATAGTAGTTAAATCTGTCCTTTCATTTCCCTTTACCAAGAGTTCATAAAATTCGTCGAAAAGTTTATAATCGTAATCTATGTCTATATCTAAGTTTTTCAATCCCACATCTATGGATTCTTTACTCATTTTTTCTCCTTTGTTGCTCTAAATATATTAAAAGAACATTTATATCAGCAGGACTTATTCCCGTTATTCTCGAAGCCTGTCCAATAGATCTAGGTCTGAAATCTTTTAGTTTCTGTCTAGATTCGTTGGAAATCCCTTTAACATCGTCAAAGTCTACATGGTCAATCACTTTGGATTCTAATTTTTTAAATTGATTAATTTGAATGCTTTGTTTTTTAATATATCCTTCGTATTTAATCTCCGTCTCAACTTCTAATTTTATGGAGCGAGGAAGTTCTGGCCTATTTTCATCTAAAGGGGCAACCATGTCATAGTTTAACTCTGGTCTTCTAATAAGCTCCAAAAGGGTAGCAGAGTTTCTAAGTTCTGTAGACCCAAGACTTACTAAAAATTCATTTACTTCCTTGGTAGGATTGATTTGGATTTCTTTAAGTCTTTGAATTTCTCCTTCAAATTGTTCCTTCTTTTTTATAAATCTTTCGTATCTCTCATCTGTCACCAAGCCGATATCTCGTCCGATTTGGGTAAGCCTCATGTCCGCATTATCTTGTCGAAGGGTTAGACGGTATTCCGCTCTAGATGTCATCATTCTATAGGGCTCGTCTGTTCCTTTAGTAACTAAATCGTCGATTAAAACCCCTATATAAGCTTGGGATCTGTCTAGAATTAACGGGTCTTTACCGTCAATTTTATTTACGGCGTTTATACCTGCAATTAATCCCTGGGCTGCAGCTTCTTCGTATCCTGAAGATCCATTTACTTGACCTGCGAAAAATAATCCTTCCACGTCCTTGCTTTCTAAGGAAAGTTTTAAGTTCCTTGCATCTATTGCGTCGTATTCAATTGCATATGCCGTTCTCATTATTTTACAATTTTCTAAGCCTAGAATATTTTTATAAAATTCATTTTGTACTTCTTCTGGTAGGGAAGAGCTGGCACCTTGAATGTACATTTCTTTAGTGTTTCTTCCTTCAGGCTCAATAAAAATTTGATGGGATGTTCTATCTGAAAATCTAACCACCTTATCTTCTAGGGAAGGACAATATCTCGGTCCAACTCCTTCAATGTCTCCAATATACATTGCAGCTCGGTTGATATTGTTTCTTATAATTTCGTGACATTTTTCAGTGGTATAGGTCAAATAACAATCCAGCTGCTCAATGCCCAAGTCCTTTTCAAAGTTCATAAAAGAAAAGGGGATTACTTCCTCGTCTCCTTTTTGGGGTTCCATATTGGAATAATCTATGGAATCCCTGTGGATTCTCGCCGGAGTTCCCGTCTTCATTCTTCGCATCTTAAAGTCTTTTCTCATGGATTCAGCTAACTTGGTGGCAGCCTTTAATCCATCTGGACCAGATTCGTAGTTTAATTCTCCAATAAAAACTCTGCCTCCCAGATAAGTTCCAGTAGCCACAATTACAGTTTTTCCTTTGTAAATTCCACCAGTTAGAGTTCTCACTCCTTTGACTTTTCCATCTTCCATTAATATGTCAGTTACTTCAGCAGCTTTTAAATGAAGATTTTCTTGATCTTCTAAGACTTTTTTAATCTCTTCGTGATAACCTCTCTTATCTGCTTGAACCCTTAGAGAATGAACTGCAGGGCCTTTGGAAGTGTTTAACATTCTACTTTGAATAAAAGTTTTATCTATATTCAAAGCCATTTCTCCTCCTAAGGCGTCAATTTCTCTAACTAAATGACCCTTTCCCGTACCTCCAATGTTGGGATTGCAAGAGAGAAGGGCAATTCCATCTAAATTTATCGTCAAAAGTGCTGTTTTCTTTCCAAGGCGCGCCGAAGCAAGGGCTGCTTCTACGCCTGCATGACCAGCCCCAACAACTACAACGTCGTATTCTCCATATATATAATCTAATTTTTTATCCAAACTTTACACCTATTTTCCAATACAAAATTCTGAAAATATTCTATCCAAAACGTCTTCAGATGTAGTTTTCCCAGTGATATTACCCAGTTCGTCAATACAAATATTTAAATCCACCTCTACAAGATCTAGAGGAATGCCCATTTCCAAATCATTTATGGCTGAGAATAGAGCATCTCTTCCGCGCCTTAAAGACTCAATATGTCTAATATTAGAAACCAAAATGTCTTCTTTTGAAGAAATTTTATCTTCAAAAAATAAACTTTTTATCTCTTCTTGAAGTTCATCAATTCCAGTTCCTTCTATTATAGAAGTCATTATATATTTGTA
>JAEZYW010000012.1 GCA_023418835.1 Bacillota bacterium
CTTCTGAAAACCCCTCCACAACTATTGCAAACTCGCCCTTAGTCGTTAAGCTGTCTAAATTTGCAATAATATTTTTTAAATCATCTCTTATAATTTCTTCGTAAAGCTTAGTCAATTCTCTAGAAATTGAAACTTTTCTATTGCCACCTCAACTTCTATACTTGCTAAAAGTTTGTTTCGAATTTCTTCGTCTTCTTCCTCAGTGGGAGAATTTAAAATCGGAGAAAATATACTGGATTTGAAAATTGATTTACTTTCAGCTCCACTTAACTTAGAAAGACCTTGAAAGATATCTATGTAGTGAGGGTGACTGCCGCCATACCTATTGACAGAGCCGTCTACACAAGCCATTGGACCGAATTTACTCAATTCTGATCCATCGAGTTTTTTCAAATTTACCAAAATTCCAAATTGTTCTAAATTTTTTCTTATGCTCTCTCTGTCTAAACCTTCTATTTTATTTAATTTCTCTTTAAGACTCTCATTTAGATTTTTTAAATTTGATCTTAAATTTTCATTTATAATATCCATTACAACTCCAAGCTGACCTCGTACACTTCATTTTTTCTAAGATTGTGTTTTTCCGAAATAATTTTAACCGCTTCTTTTTTGGAGTGGCCCTTTTCTAAAAGCAATGATAATTCTTTTTTAATATCTATCTCTACTATTTCTTCTGAAAATCCCTCCACAACTATTGCAAACTCACCCTTAGTCGTTAAGCTATCTAAATTTTCAATAATATTTTTTAAATCATCTCTTATAATTTCTTCATAAAGCTTAGTCAATTCTCTAGAAATTGAAACTTTTCTATTGCCAAAAATCTCAAACAAATCCCCTAGCATATCCTTTATTCTATGGGGAGCTTCATAAAAAATCAGCGTCTCTTTATATTCTTTGATTTTATTTAGTTCTAATTTTCTCTTTGAGGATTTTTCAGGTAAAAAACATATAAAAGTGAATCTTTCAGAATTTATTCCAGAAGCTACCAAAGCTACTATTGAAGCACTTGCGCCTGGCAAAACTGTTACTTCAATTTCTTTTTCTATACAAGCTTTTATTATTTCTGTTCCCGGATCTGAAATTCCAGGAGTTCCAGCATCGGTAATTATAGCAATTGAATTGTCAGATTTCAAAATCTCCAAAAATTCTGGAATTTTAGTCTTATAATTGTGTTTGTGATAACTTGTAATTTTATTTTTAATATTATATCTATTTAATAACTTCCTACTAACTCTTGTGTCCTCGCATCCAATTAAATCCACATTTTTTAAAACTTTTAAAGTTCTTATAGTAATGTCTTCTAGATTTCCAATTGGCGTAGGACAAATATATAGTCCCTTCAATTTTCCTCCACGAAAATTAGCAATTTTCTTTAACTCTTTTCTATCGTTTTATAGTTACATTTTATCATAAATATATAGTAAAGACATTAAATCTTTGTATAAAAAAACTAGCTTGATATATTGATCAAGCTAGTTTAAGTACAATTTTATTCTGGTTGTGGTGCATCAACTGGGCAAACATCGTTGCACATTCCACAATCAATACAAAGATCAGCATCGATTACGTAGATTTCACCTTCAGATATAGCTTCTGTTGGGCATTCTGGCAAGCAGTCGCCGCAAGCTGTACAGTTATCATGAATTACATATGCCATGTTAATTATACCTCCTAATTTTATTATAATTTTATATTACTACATAATTTATATTAATTCAATGACTTTATTCCCTTAGTTAAAAATTTATAAATGTAGTTGTTATTCCCCGTCATTGGATTCATTTGCAAAACCGTTGTTTTTTATTATTCTATCCACAGAGATGAGTTCTTCAGTAATCTCATCGTCTTTTTCAAATTTCACTTTCAACAATTCTTGTAAAGGAGAAATCTGAGTAACAACTCCCTCACCTAAATCTGTTAAAATGACTGCTCCTGGTTTAGGCATTTTCTTAAGAGAATATTCATACGCCTCTTGTTCATAAGCTAGGCAACACATCAATCTTCCACATATTCCTGAAATTTTAGATGGGTTCAAAGAAAAACTCTGATCCTTTGCCATTTTTATTGTCACAGGAGAAAAGTCGCATAAAAAAGTTGAGCAACAAGATTCCCTTCCACAATATCCCATTGATCCAATGGCTTTAGCTTCGTCTCTAACCCCGATTTGACGCAATTCTATTCTAGTTTTGAAAACTGCAGCTAAATCCTTGACAAGCTCTCTAAAATCCACCCTTTGATCTGAGGTGAAATAAAATATCAACTTATTATTGTCAAAAGTATATTCAGTCGAAACCAGTTTCATATCTATGTCATGATCTTCAACTTTTTCTTTACATATTCTCATGGCTTCTTTAGCCTTAACAATATTTTCTCTATGAGTTTCTATGTCATCTTGAGTTGCAACTCTAAGGACGTCCTTTAAAGGACTTACTATTTCTTCATCTTTAAGTTCCATTACTTCAGTAACACAAGAACCAAATTCTATTCCCCTAGCCGTCTCGACGATGACTTTATCTCCTTTTTGTATATTTAAATCTTTTGGAGAAAAGTAATAGACTTTCCCAGCACATTTAAATCTTACACCGATTGCTTTTTGCACTCGCACTCCTCCATCACATCTATGAAAAATAGTTCTAAAGCAAGTTCTTGGGAAACATTATATTTCAAATCTTCCTTTAGATCTATAATTTTATTTTTAATTTTGTTTATTATATCGTCTGATATGTGTGTTTCTGAGCTTAGAAGCCTTTCCATATCTCTATTTATTAAGTACTTCCCTCTTTTAGTGTTTTTTAAAACTAAAAGATCTCTCAACCAAATCAAATACATATCCAATATATCATCTAATTCTTCTAAGTTATTAAAAAATTTCAAATTTGATATTACATAATCAGTTTGTCCTTTTAAAGCTCTATCAAATATTTCTAAAATTTTTCTTCTAGTATTTCTAAATTCTTCGTCTTTTATTATTTTGATAGCTTTTCCAATAGAACCGTGGGAAAAATCTGCATAAAAGACGGCTTCATTCTCATCAACTTTAAATTCATCCACTAAATAGTCTATGAGCTTCAATTTCTGTATGGGATTAAATCTATAAATTTTAACTCTAGATAAAATTGTATCCAAAAGAGCTTTGCTGTTTTCTGATAATAATATGATTTTCCCATAACTAGGTCCTTCTTCCAAAGTTTTTAAAAGGGCATTTTGCGCTTCCCTCGTTGCAGTATGAAAGTGTTCAATTAAAACAACTTTATACTTTGAGTCAAAAGGCCTTATAGATAGAAAATTTATAAGATCTGTAATCTGTTCTTTTTTAATCGAACCATTTTCTGGAGTAATGAACATAAAATCTGGATTGGAATTTGAAGAAAATTGAATGCACTTTGGGCAAGTATTGCAATTGTAATCCTCACCTTCACATAAAATACTTTTAGCAAAGACATTTGCTGTGTATTTTTTACCTATGCCGCCAATTCCTTCAAATAATATGGCATGATTGATATTTTGTTTTTCAACCATAGATTTTAAATCTGAAACTACATCGTCATGGCCGATAATTCTTTCAAACTTCATTATATAATTATATTCTTATCTACATCTAAAACAAATAGATGAGCTCCTTTAACTTCTAATTCTTCATTATTTTCATTTATAATTTCTGATTTAACTGTAGTTCTAATAATTTCTTTAGCTACTTCTAACTCTTCTTCGCTAACTCCAATTAAAAATGTCGTGTTACCACTTTTTAAAAATCCACCTGTGGAAGATAGTTTTGTAATTCTAATATCCTCTTTTAAAAAACCCCTAACAAGTGAGTTTATAAATTTATCTTGAATTATAGCAATTATTAATTTCATATTGTCCTCCTACTAATAAACTATGTGTTCGTCAACGTCTAGAATAAAAATATTCGCTCCACCAACTGTAACCTCTAGTGGATATGGCATATAACCATCTCCTTGCATAGACAAGTTCATCAAAGTAGATGTAACTTCCCTTCTCTTGGAGTATTTGTTAATTAAAGCAAGACATCTGTCGACACGAGAATCGTCAATACCAATTAACAATGTAGTGTTGCCACTTTTTAAAAATCCACCTGTGGATGCTAATTTAGTTACTCTAAAATCCTCTTCCATCAATTCGTCTATTAGGATTCCAGAATCTTCATCTTGAACTATTGCTATTATAAGTTTCATTTAAATCCTCCTTTACAAATTCTATGCACTGATTAAAAACTTCTGAAATTTCTTCATCAGCCCTTATTTTTATAACTTTATCAGGATATAACTTTATGGCTTCTTTATATCCTTTATAAACTTTTTCGTGAAATTCCTTGCCCTCTATTTCTAACCTGTCCCCTTCTCTGTCCACAAATTTTCGCTTTAAAGCAGTGTTTGGATCTATGTCAAAAAATAATATCCTGTCAGGTTTCATATCGGTAATAGCAAATTCATTAATTTCCATTACTTTTTCTATTCCTAATCCTCTGGAATATCCTTGATAGGCTAAAGATGAAATAAAATATCTATCGCTTATTACTATGGTGCCAGATTCTATAAGTGGTCTGATTTTTTCTTCTACGTGTTGTGCTCTAGAAGCAGCGTAGAGTAAGGCTTCCGTTCTATCAGACATTTCCATATTGTCTTTTGACAAAAGGAGACTTCTTATGTCTTCTCCAATTTCAGTTCCACCAGGCTCTCTAGTTAAAACGCACTTTAGACCCATACTTTCAATTTCTTCTTTTATAAGTTTTGCAATTGTGGATTTACCTGAACCGTCGGGTCCTTCTAATGCCAAAAAATAACCTTTCACTATTCCACCACCACAATTTTTTTCCTATCGTCAACGAGGTTAACTACATTTATATCATTTTTTAGTAAAAATAAAAGATAATCGTAGATTTCCTTAGTAATCAATTCACCCGTTGCCAATAAAGGAACTCCAGGTGGATAAGGAATTATAGGAGTCGCAACAACTTCTCCAATGCTATCTTCAATATCTACTAATTTTTTATGGGCAAAATAAGCTTCAGAAGGACACATTGAGATTACAGGTTTTGGCATATCCAAAGTTAAATCTCTTATGGGCTTTCTGTCCTCTCTATTTGCAATCTCTCTAACTGCATCAATTAAAGTTTCGTAATCCTCTACATTGTTCATAACAGTAGATACGGCTAATGTGCTATAATAATCGCTCATTTCCATTCTAATATTGTAATCATCGTATAATATTTTCATTAATTCTTGACCCTTGTAACCTACAATGTCAATTGTAATTCTACAAATGTCCAAGTCGAATATAGTATCATCACGAGGATCTATTTCTAAAACCGTAACCCCTTTTATTTCTCCCAGTCTTTTTCTAACATCTAAAAGATATTCATAATTTTCGTCTAAATTTTTTCTTCCCTCTGTTGCCATGTATGCAACTGACATTTCGTTTGATAAGGTAAATAAATAAGACGGACTTGTAGTAGTGTATAATTGAAATCTATCTCTTAATTTGTTCATATCTACTCTATCACTACAAACGTGAAGAAGAGATGTTTGTGTCAAACTTGGAAGAGTTTTATGAGTGGAGTGGATTACAATATCTGCCCCAGTTTTTATTGCAGATTCAGGATATTTATCCGATAAAGCAATATGAGGTCCATGGGCTTCGTCTACAATTAATATTCTCTTTTCGTCTCTGTGGACAATTTCTGCTATAGTTTTTATATCAGAGCAAATTCCATAGTAATTAGGATTTGTCAGAATAACAACTTTTATATCTGGATTTTCTTCTAAAGCTCTTTCCACATCAGAAGGTCGCACTCCTGTCGTCAATTCGTATTCTGAATTGTAATTGGGAAATAAATAAATGGGTTCTAGTTCGTTTAAAATCATTGCGTTGTAAACTGATTTGTGACAGTTTCTCTGTGCAAGTATTTTATCACCTTTGTTGGCTACTGTTGAAAG
>JAEZYW010000113.1 GCA_023418835.1 Bacillota bacterium
ATTATGTACAGTATAATTTTACACCTATTGCAGGTGGAAAAAAAGAACTGATGCAAGCTTTGGATTTCTTAGAATCTTGGAGGAGAGTCGATGAGTAAGTTTTTATATAACACTATAAAAGAAGCAAATGAAGCAGTTATAGAAAGGATTATAAAATCCAATCCTATGCTTATAGGAGTTAAACCCGGTAAGGATTTAATTCCAGAATTAAAAGAGCACGTTCTTCTCCATGCAGGACCACCTATTGAATACAAAAATATGACCGAACCAATGCAAGGTTCTTGTGTTGGAGCAATTTTATTCGAAGGTTGGGCTCAAAGCGAAGAAGAAGCTTTTAAAATGTTAGAAAATGGAGAAATTACTTTTATTCCATGTAATCACGTTAACGCAGTTGGACCTATGGGCGGAATTACTTCAATGAATATGGCAATGCTTGTGGTAGAAGATACGATTAACGAAACCGTTGGGTATTGCACAATGAATGAAGGTATTGGTAAAGTTTTGAGATTTGGAGCTTATGACCAAGAAGTTGTAGATAGACTAAAATGGATGGCAGATGTATTAGGCCCTGTGTTGAATGATGCAATTGAAAAATTAGGTGGATTGAGCTTAAATCCTCTAATTGCAAAAGCTATTGCAATGGGAGATGAATTTCACCAAAGAAATATTGCAGCAAGTCTTGCTTTTCTAAAAGAAGTTGCCCCTACAATAACTTCCCTACCCATAGATGAAAAAGATAAATATGATGTTATAAAGTTTTTATCTGATACAGATCAATTCTTTTTAAATTTAGCAATGGCAGCTGGAAAAGCTGTTATGGACGGAGCTAGAAAAATTGAAGAAGGTACAGTAGTAACTTGTATGTGCAGGAATGGAGAGAATTTCGGCATTAGAATAAGTGGAATGGGAGACGAATGGTTTACAGCTCCTGTAAATACGCCAGAAGGACTTTATTTCACAGGATTTTCTGAAGATGACGCAAATCCTGACATTGGAGATTCAGCAATAACAGAAACTCTAGGAATCGGCGGTATGGTTATGATTGCAGCGCCAGCGGTGACAAGATTTGTTGGAACTGGAGGATTTGAAGACGCTTTAAAAATATCCAATAATATGCAAAAAATTGTCATTGGAAATAACCCGAACTTTATTATTCCAACTTGGAATTTTAAAGGAGCACCTCTAGGTATCGATGCTATGAAAGTTGTAGAAACGGGAATTACTCCAGTAATTAATACTGGAATAGCAAACAAAAAAGCAGGAATCGGTCAAATTGGTGCGGGTACAGTGAACCCACCTATTGAGTGTTTCGAAAAAGCCATTTTAGCATATGTGGAGAAATTAAAAAAAGAAAATGATTAAAGTATTAAAAAGTCCAAGACATCTATTAGATGTTTTGGACTTCTCTAAATTTAACAAAATATCCGATTATAGAAATGGGGCTTATTTAGAATGTAATGGCCAAATTTTTTACGTTTTCCATTACGATAACTTAAATGCTTTGAGTATTAAGGTTAATAGAAATGACTTGGACTTTATTATAAAGGGAGATAAAACCCAAAGATTGAATTTTATTGTAGATTCCCATACGGAAATTCTCGATCTTAATTTAGGGAAAATTCACTTTAATGATTTTAATTTATTAAAAGAAATTATAATGGAAAAAAATCCCTTAACAGGTTTAAACGGAAAAAATGATCCCCTGACTTTTAATTTGGAAATCTTAGAGGAATTATCTCCAATATATAACCCAAATAATATTATCGGCCGTGGATTGGGGCTCACCCCTTCTGGTGACGACATTTTGATTGGAATAATTTTAATTTTAAATATTCTCAAAAAAAGAGAACAACTTAGTAAAATAATAAAGTCTGCAGATTTAAGCAGAACAAACAAAATAAGTAAGAATTTTTTAGAATTTATTTTTAAAGGATATTTTTCAGAAAGCATCTTAAAGTTGTTAAAGGAAAATGATATTGAAAAAAATGTAGAAGAAATACTAAAAACGGGACACACTTCTGGTGCAGATACTCTGTTGGGAATGTATTACGCCATAAATTACTTTAAAAAATAAGCTACCTTTTTCTATTTAATAGAATATGGTAGCTTTATTATTACATAATCAAGGTTCCAATTATTGGAATAGTTATAAGGGATAAAAGAGAACAAACGAAGACTAATTGAGATGCCAAGGATTTATCATTTCCTAAATTGTCACTAAACATAGCCACATAGGCTGCCGTTGGCATGGAAAGTAACATAACTGGGATTATAATAAAAATTCCACCGAAGTTTAATAACTTTAATACAAATAAAATTGCCAATGGATTTACTAATAATTTTACAATGGAAGCTACATAAATTCTCCAGTCTTTAATTGCCTTTCTAATATTAGATCTCGATAAAATCAATCCCACAACGAGCATCGCCAAAGGAGAAGTCGCCCTACTTAATAAATTCATTGTGGAAAAAAGAGGTTCTGGAATTTTAGTATTAGTTAGAAATAAAATTCCGCCGATAAATATTGAAAGTACCCCAGGATTTAAAATGGCGTTTTTTAAACCCCCTTTATTACCTGATACGTTTCTACCTATAACATAAATTCCCAGAGTCCAAGATACAATTTCAAATAAAAATCCACCACATATTACTGCGTAAAATAAAGCATCCTCACCTATTAATGCCAAAACTATAGGGTATCCCATAAATGAAGTATTTGATAATAACATACCCATGTGGAAAATATCCTTTTGCCCTAAATCTCCTGGCAAGAATCTCGATACAACAAGTCCTAATAAAAACATAAAAATATAACAAGCTAACATTATAGCTAAAAGTGTTAGGATATTTTGTATTCTTTCTAAAGAAAAAGGAACTTGCATAGCAAGTATAATAGTAGCTGGCATAGTCACATTAAGAACTAGTTTTGTAATTTCTTTTTGGCCACTAGCAGTTATCCAATTTATTTTTCCGACTAAATATCCGATTACAATAAGTGTAAAAAGTACGCTCTCATTTTGTAATGACAAAAAAAAGTCCATACCCCACATCCCTTTTAATAGTACAAAGCCGCCATTAAGTTTTTAGGCGGCCTTTATACCTATTATACATTAATTATTTAATATTAGCTCTCCTAGAGCCTCTTCTGTCACCTTTTCACCATCGTAAACTACATTTCCTCTTACTATTGTAGTTTTAATTTTACATCCTACTGTTCTTCCAACATATGCACTGATTTTATTTTTGTATTCCAAACCTTCTGCAGTAATTTCATATGATTCGTTGGGATCTATTAACACTAAATCAGCATCATATCCCACTTGTATACTTCCCTTATTTTTTAAGTCAAATCTCTTGGCTGCGTTTGTAGCAGTTACATCTACAAATTGTTTCAATGGCATATTGCGCTTATTAACAGCTTCATCAAATAGTATATCATAACTATTTTGAATTCCAGATATACCTCCCCAAGCGTTTAAAGCAGTTCCCTCTTTTAAATCAGGAGTACAAGGAGAGTGATCTGAACCGATAAAATGAATATTTCCTTTGAATAATTCTTCCCACATTCTTTCTTGGTTGTCCAAATCTCTTATTGGCGGAGAACACTTTGCATTATTTCCAATTTCATCTAATTCATCTGTATGGAAGTAAAAGTAATGAGGACAAGATTCAGCCATGACATCTAAGC
>JAEZYW010000138.1 GCA_023418835.1 Bacillota bacterium
GAATTATTTCCACGTCATTCTTTTTTGCATAATAGGAATAAAGGCTTTGAATGAGTAATAAATTACCTGTAACTAAAATTATAGATTTAAAAAAAGGCAACGTTCCAATGGTAATCCTGTGAAAAGCAAGAACAAGGGGCAAAATAGAACTATTTTCTAATCTTCCAATGACACTTTGGGAAAATAAAGTCATAGAAGTTAAAATTACATCTGTGACAAGACTTAAGAAAAACCCATTAATCATTAGTAAAAATAAGACTTTAAAAAAGTGACCCTTCATTGCCCTTTTGGATTTAACTAAGGCTTCTTTATAATCTAAATTTTCGTGAAAAAATGTTATAAAAATAAAACTTCTACTGACATAAAGGTGCAAAATCCACAAGTTAAAAATTAAAAAAGCAACGGTATAGATGGCTTTTTCTTCAATTCCAATTAATATAAACTCTGGTATCGTTACGGGCTTTAAATAAGTTGATATATTACCAGTCAAAATAAATGAAAAAAATATCCAAAATATCATAGGAAAGTTTTTGAATTTTAACAGTCTGTAAAGGTCATAGCCTATTCCCCTAATTAAATTTCTAAAACTCAAACGTTTCTTTCCCTGTTTATTATAGATTATCATCAAAAGTCCAGAAATTTCCACCGAGGCAAATAGTGTCATCCAAATAAACATTAAAAGAACTAAAAATATTCCAAAGGGTTTATAGATTAAAGTTTTTAAAGCATCCAAGTTAAAATAAGATTCGTTTAATGTCTTTTTGAGATAATGAAAAAGAAAACTAATAATCGGTTGGGCTAGTAACATTGCAGCCAAACGATAATAGATTTCAAATTCAATAACTTCACCAATATTCTGTTTTTGTCTCATTATATGACTGTATAGTGCATTTTTGTATTTTCTAAATTTCATGGTCATTCCTTTGAGATTAAAGTTTTTTAAATGGCAAGCCAGAGATTCCAGCTTGCCATTTTTCATTATCTAAAGTATTCAACCCCAGATTTTATAATCTCTTGTAAATCAGTTTTCGGTATATTTATTAAAGTTCCCTCTTTGATTCTTTCAAAGTTAGTCATCTTTCCTAGGATTCTACCCGACTGATCCATTAAGCCTTCAATGGAGTAGTCTGACTCTAGAGTGTCATTTTTATAAACTGAAAGAATTTGTTCGTTATTCCTTAGTTCCTCGTAGAGTTGCCCAGGTAAGATTAATTGTCCAAAGTATGTGGAAATTGGAGCCAAGTATTCTTTGTCAGTTTCTACATATTTTAGCCAAGGGGAATTATTTGTCTTGTAAATCGTCTCAACTATAGTTGAAGAATATCTTCCCGATGGGTTTTTTGCAAAGGCTGGTATTTCTTCTTGAAACTCTATATAACTTCCAAAAGGAATCAATCCAGTTCTAACCAAAGCTTGGAATCCATCTCCTATTCCGAGAATTAAGCCGTCTCGTTCTTTCACAAGATCCATGATAGCTTCTTTTATAGAATCATGTTTCAATACGTTGGAAACATATATTCCCGCTCCGTCAGGTTCGTCTCCATATGTCATTCCACTAGGCAAAATCAAGATATTAGTCTTTTTAATTTCTTCGGCTAAATCATCAATGGATTTTTTAAGTTGGTCAATGGTCTCATTTTTGAATACGAATTTTGTTACAGATGCATTGTTTTCCAATAACAATTCTTCCACATCGTATTCCCCAGTAGTTCCTTCGAATATTGGAATTAAAGCTTTAACATCTTCAACCTTTTCTTCTCTAGTTAACTTTCTAGGTTTAATCTCTTTATTGCTTCCAATTTCTTCCATGGATTCCACTTCAGATGGATAAACCTCTGATAAAGCAGTTTCATAGTTTTCTCTAAATCTATCTTCGTCAATCTTTTCTCCGTTTAATACTAAGGTATCTCCACCACTTAAACCTATTGGCTCAATAAAATCTCTAGATTCTTTGTATTCAACTACAAAACTTCCCAATAAATTATCAAAAGGCTCTTCTGTATTAATAGTAAATCCAACTTCATTTCCAAGGGACATTTCCATTAGGCTGTGAAGTAATCCTTTATAGTTCAGGGCATAAGCGGATTTTATATTTTTATTTTTTATATCTTCATATAAATTTTCTAAATTAGAAATAAACTCACTGTGATTTAAAGTTCCGTCTTCTACTCTACTAGTTCTTATTAGACCCAATTTCATTTTCCCTTTTAGTTCAGGCGAAATTATATTTTCAGCATCTTCTGAAACTACTGCAAAGGAAATTAGAGTTGGAGGAACTTCTAAATCTTCAAAAGTTCCGCTCATGGAATCTTTTCCACCTATTGGAGGAGTTTTTAATTCTCTAGTAGCATAAAAAGCGCCTAGTAAAGATTTTAATGGTTTGGACCATCTAGATTCATCTTCTCCCAATGATTCAAAGAATTCTTGGAACGATAACCTAGCTCTAAGAGGATTTCCTCCAGCTGCACCTATTCTAGCCAAGGATTCTATTACTGCATAGTATCCTCCTAAAAATTGGTTCTCTGTTGAAAGGACTGGGTCGTATCCATAACTCATTAAACTTGCCGTCTTACTATTTCCATCTAGGGATGGAATAATAGCAGCCATTGTTTGAATTGGAGTAATTTGATTTTTTCCACCTAGTGGTGCTAAAATACTACCCCTACCAATAGTGAAGTCAAACTTACCTATTAAATTCTTTTTAGATACGAAATTCAAATCTTCTAAATTTTCATAGAGAGATTTTAATTCCTTGCCTTTCTTTTCAAAGTAGTAAAATGGTTTGTCATTTTCAACTAAGACTTTTTGGAATCTATCTGCTCCTGAAGTGTTGAGAAAATCCCTATCTAGTTCACAAACTTTTTCATCTTTATAATACATTATCATCTTATTAGAATCTGTAACGGCAGCTACTTCTGTCGTCTCGATACCTTCTGCTTCAGATAATTCAATGAACTTTTCTTTATTTTCCCTATCTATTACAACGGCCATTCTCTCTTGGGACTCTGAAATTGCAATTTCTTTTGGAGTTAGCCCTTTATATTTTAAAGGCACTCTATCTAAATAAATATCTAAAGAATCAGCTAATTCTCCAATTGCAACAGAAACTCCTCCTGCTCCAAAGTCATTGGACTTTTTAATTAATTTTGTGGCTTCTGGATTTCTAAAAAGTCTAATAATATTTCTTTCTAGAGGCGGATTTCCCCTTTGAACTTCTGTAGAAGCATCTTCAATAATATCAGCAGATTGTTGTGAAGAAGAACCAGTTGCAGCGCCAACGCCGTCTCTTCCAGTCTTAGCTCCCAATAAAAGGATCACATCTCCAGGTTCTGAATCTGCCCTTAATACATTTTCTTTTTTCTGTGCGCCAACTAAGGCTCCCAGTTCCATTCTTTTAGCTAAAAATCCATCGTGATAAATCTCATCTACAAATCCACAGGCTAATCCAATTTCATTTCCGTAGGAACTATAACCTTCTGATGCTTCAATTGCTATTCTCTTTTGAGGAAGTTTTCCCCTTATCGTATCTTTATAGGGAATAGTTGGATTACCTGCCCCTGTAATTCTCATGGCTTGATATACATAAGCTCTTCCACTTAGGGGATCTCTTATACCTCCTCCGAGACAAGTATGAGCACCGCCATAAGGTTCTATTTCTGTTGGATGATTGTGGGTTTCATTTTTAAACATAAGAAGGTAATCTTCTTCTTTAATTTCTTTTGTTTTTCTATCTTCAACTTTAACTTTTATCTCAATTGAACAAGCATTTACTTCGTCTGTGTCTTCTTGGTTATCTAGATCTCCAGTAGATTTAAGATATCTTGCCACTATAGTTCCCAAGTCCATTAAAGTAACTGGTTTTGTTCTATTTAAGTCTTTGCGAATTTTAAGATAAGTCTCGAATTCTTCCTTAATTTTCTTGTCTAGACCAGATTCTCCGTTTACAAATTCAACATCTAAAATTGTATTGAAAGTCGTGTGTCTACAATGGTCGGACCAGTAGGTGTCTAGGATATATAACTCAGTCTCGTTTATGTCCCTTCCTAGGGATTTGTAATGTTCTTGCACAAACTTTAAATCTTCAAAGGACATTGCTAGCCCATGTTGAAATAAAAAGTTTTTTAATCCCTTGTCATCTAGTTCTATAAATCCTTCGTATACATAGTTTGTGTGTTGAATATCCCCAAAGGTCTTTAAAGTGGAAGGTACTCCTAAAAGTTTTCCCTTCTTTTGATTCGTTCTATTTATAATGTAATCTTCTATAGCCTCTTTTTCTCTGTTATCAAGATCTTCTGAAAAAGAATATACAGTAGAGGATTTTACAGAAATATTTTCAGATTTTGTTATTAATTCTAAGTTTTTAATTAAAGCATACTCTCTTTGATCAAATTGTCCTGGATTAAACTCTACAACTAGTGGATTTTTAAGTTCTTTTTCTAGTTTAAAGGCATCTTCATCTTTATAATAAAAATCAATGTGAGCATCTGCTAAAACGTCCAAAATTATAGAATCTTGGAATTTTTCTTTTAGACCTCCAATGTCATATCTGTTGAAAATTCTTATATCACCTGGATCAAAGCCCAAGTCATTTATTATCGATTCTCTCAAGGATATAAAATCGTAAAATAAATTTTCATCTTTTTCTACATAATATCTGTTAATGGAAGGTCCAATATCTCTTCTATAAAATTTGTCTTTAAAGTCAATAATATCAGCAGCTTTGTATACTCTTTCTATGGCATCTTCGAAAGTGTCCTCAATGGCTACAATTGACAAGACTCTACCGCCATTAGTGAATATTTTGCCATTTTCTTCTCTAGTCCCGGCATGATAAATAGTTACGTCTTTAACTTTATCTAGACCAGTAATTTCATAACCTTTTTCGTAACTATCTGGATATCCTCCAGAAGCTAAAACTAAAGTGACCACCTTTTTATCATTTTCATCAATGTCACTTTCAGAAAGTTTTTCTTCGTTTGTCTTTAACATGACAT
>JAEZYW010000025.1 GCA_023418835.1 Bacillota bacterium
TCTAGACTGGAAAGCCTAAAGAAATCGAATTTGCGTGTAAAACTGGATGAAGAAAATTTTGTAGAGAACGGTTTTATTTTGATGTCAGATAGTATGAATTACAATTACAAATATGAAGATATTTTAATGGATAACAGGGACACTATAGGGCCAGAGCTTATAAAATTTTTGTCACAATAAGGAAAGGAGGGACATATGATTAGAGAAGATTATGTTCAATCCTCGGCAACGACTAGGATATTTGAAAAGAGTCTTTTAGATTTGTCTACGATAAACAAACTTATCGATTCCACAGACTATGAAGAATTCAAAAGGATTCTATCAGATACAAGTTATGGAGAACTAGCCAATTCAATTAATTCTAGAACAGAATTTGATGAAGGCTTAGATGAAGAAGCAAATAAAATGTACAGGGAATTTCAAAGAATGATTAAAGATCCCGAGTTAATAGAAATATTGACAGCTAAATACACATTCCACAATCTTAAAACTTTATTAAAAAATCGAATTTTAGATGAGGATTTAATGTATTTAATCTTGAGGGTAAATGATTACGACTACGAAGGAATCTATTCTGAAATTATGGAACATGGAAAAGTTTCAAAGGATAAATCTTTTAGCGAATATATCAACAAAGCATTGGAAGAATACAATGATAGCAAGGACCCACAAAGATTAGATATGCAAATGGATATGTTTCAATACGAGTACATGTTATCTTTAGCTAAGGAGACTAATTCTTCAATTATAGTTGAATACGTAAGAAATCTAATTGATGCTCAAAATATCAATATGACTTTACGTGCAAAACAACAAAATCACAGAGTCAATTGTGTTGCTGATTTTCTCATAGAGGGAGGAAATATTCCTAGAGAAATTTATTTGACCTATTATTTTGAAGACATAGGTGAAATAATAAAAGAATTTAAATCTTATAATATATACAAATCATTGGAAGAAGCATTGGATAGATATGGTGAGGACGGAAAACTCCTACACTTTAGACAGACAACAGACTTTTATTTAGATCAAATTTCTATCCGGGGGAAAAAGATAACTTATGGACCCGAGGTTTTGTTTTCTTATATGCTTAGAAAAGAAAGGGAAATTAGAATATTGAGGACCATTGTTATAGGTAAAATAAACGACCTTACTCCAGATGAAATTAGAGAAAGGGCAGGTGAATTAGTTGCTTAACATAGGTGTTATTGGCGATAAAGATTCTGTCCTAGGATTTAAAGCGTTGGGACTAAATGTTTTTATTCCAGAAAATGATATTGAAGTAAGAAGAACAATTGAGAGACTTGCAGCGGAAGATTACGGAATAATCTTCATAACAGAGCAAATGGCTACAAAAGCTTTAGAAACTATTAACAGATTTAATGACAAGGTTACTCCAGCTATAATTATGATTCCGAGTAATCAAGGAACGTTAAATATTGGGATTGATAGAATTAATAAAAGCGTAGAAAAAGCATTGGGCTCTAATATATTATAGAAAGCGAGGTCTATTATTGAATACAGGTAAAATAGTTAAGGTCTCAGGACCTTTAGTTGAAGCTGTGGGGATGTCTGATGCAAATGTCTACGACGTAGTAGAAGTTTCAGAAGACAGACTTATCGGCGAAATTATAGAAATGAGAGGCGACAGAGCGTCCATTCAAGTATACGAAGAGACGACAGGAATTGGTCCAGGAGAACCAGTTTATACTACTGGATATCCACTTTCTGTAGAACTTGGACCAGGTATGATTGAGGGGATGTTTGACGGTATACAAAGACCCCTTGAAAAACTTCAATTAGAAGCGGGAGATTTTCTAACTAGAGGAGTAGTTGTACCTTCTTTGGATAGAGAAAAGCTTTGGGATTTTGAAGCTAAAGTTTCAGTCGGAGATGAAGTACAAGAAGGAGACGTAGTAGGGACTGTACAAGAAACTAGTGTAGTTCTTCATAGTATCATGGTTCCCCCTGGAGTTAGGGGAGAAATCGTATCCATAGAATCAGGTCAATACCACG
Organism: Bacillota bacterium; assembly: GCA_023418835.1. Taxonomy (GTDB): domain Bacteria; phylum Bacillota; class Clostridia; order Tissierellales; family Peptoniphilaceae; genus Neofamilia. The sequence continues at coordinate 2,017 of JAEZYW010000025.1, forward strand.
TTGACGATAAAGTTTATGTAATAAAAACTGACGAAGGGGAAAAAGAATTTTCTCTAATGCAAAAGTGGCCAGTAAGAATTGGAAGACCATATGCCAAAAAATTTGATCCCAAATCTCCTTTAATAACAGGACAAAGGGTAATCGATACATTTTTTCCAACGGCAAAAGGTGGAGCAGCGGCAATCCCAGGTCCATTTGGCTCTGGAAAAACTGTAATACAACATCAATTGGCTAAGTATTCAGACGCTCAAATAGTTATTTATGTTGGATGCGGAGAGCGTGGAAATGAGATGACAGACGTTTTGGAGGAATTCCCAGAATTGATTGACCCTCAAACTGGAGAATCTTTGATGAAGCGTACGGTTTTGATTGCAAATACATCTAATATGCCCGTTGCTGCTAGGGAAGCCAGTATTTACACTGGAATAACAATAGCGGAATACTTTAGAGATATGGGATATTCAGTAGCCCTCTTTGCAGATTCTACATCTAGATGGGCAGAGGCTTTGCGTGAGATGTCTGGGCGTTTGGAAGAAATGCCTGGAGACGAAGGTTACCCTGCTTATTTGGCATCTAGAATTGCCGAATTTTACGAAAGAGCAGGTAGAGTTTTATCCCAAGGAAAAGAAGGTAGAGAAGGAGCTTTAACAGCGATAGGAGCAGTTTCACCACCAGGGGGAGACTTATCTGAGCCTGTAACTCAGTCTACTTTGAGAATCGTAAAAGTATTCTGGGGACTAGACTATGCATTATCTTATGCACGTCACTTCCCAGCTATCAACTGGATAAATTCCTATTCTTTGTATCAAGATAAAATAGATAAATATTTTGACGAAAATATGGACAGGGAATTTTCTAAACATAGAAAAGCTGCCATGTCAATTTTAACAGACGAATCAGAATTGCAAGAAATTGTAAGATTAGTTGGAGCAGACTCCCTTTCAGAAAGAGATCAGTTAAAGTTAGAAGTAGCAAAAATGCTTCGAGAAGACTTTTTACAACAAAACTCTTTCCACGAAGTTGACACTTTCTGCCCATTGGAAAAACAAATAGCAATGCTTAGCTCTATCTTAGAGTTTTACGAAGAAAGTTTAAAGGCCCTAGATGCTAGAGTTTATTTAAACGAAATAAGAGACCTTCCTGTTAGGGAAAGAATTGCTAGAATGAAATTTATTGACAATGACGAAGCAGTAGAAGAGATTGATAAAATTAGAAAAGAAATAAAAGATGAAGTAGCAGAATTAATTAGCAAAGGAGGAATACAATAATGCTTAAAGAATATAAAACGGCAACGGAAGTTGTAGGTCCTCTAATGCTTGTCGAAGGTGTTGATGGAGTTAAATACGAAGAACTTGTAGACATTAAGTTGCAAAATGGCGAAAGACGTCGTGGTAGAGTTCTAGAAATTGAAGAAGACAAAGCTTTAGTCCAAGTTTACGAAGGAACTAGTGGAATAAACTTAAAGCAAACCAGCTCTAGGTTTTTAGGAAAGCCATTGGAACTTGGGGTTAGCGAATCCATGATAGGACGTGTTTTTGACGGATTGGGACAACCAATAGATGGTGGACCAAACATAATAGCTGACGAACTTCGAGATATAAATGGGACTCCAATGAATCCAGTTTCCAGAAACTATCCAGACGAATTTATTCAAACTGGAATTTCTGTAATAGACGGTCTTAATACTTTAGTTCGTGGTCAAAAACTTCCAATATTTTCAGCATCAGGAATGCCCCATAACAATTTGGCGGCTCAAATAGCTAGACAGGCAAAAGTTTTAGGGCAAGATTCTAAATTTGCAATCGTCTTTGCAGCTTTGGGTATTACTTTTGAAGAATCCCAATTCTTTATAGACGATTTCAACGAACACGGATCTATTGACCAATCCGTATTATTTATAAACCTAGCTGATGACCCGGCTATTGAGAGAATTTCTACTCCAAAGATGGCACTTACTTGTGCGGAATATTTGGCATTTGAAAAGGGAATGCACGTCCTTGTAATAATGACAGATATGACAAACTACGCAGAAGCTCTTAGAGAAGTATCTGCGGCTAGAAAAGAAGTTCCAGGACGTAGAGGATATCCAGGTTATTTATACACAGACCTTGCTGGAATTTACGAAAGAGCAGGTAGAATAAAAGGCAGGGAAGGATCTATTACTCAAATTCCTATCCTTACAATGCCAGAAGATGATATTACTCATCCAATTCCTGACTTAACTGGCTACATTACAGAAGGACAGATTATTATTTCAAGGGAACTTCATAAATCAAATATACAACCACCTTTAGATGTTACCCCTTCTTTATCCCGTTTGAAAGATAAGGGTATAGGGGAAGGAAAAACTAGAGAAGACCACGCTAACACAATGAATCAAATTTATGCAGCTTATACTTCTGGTATCCAAGCTAGAGAATTGGCGACAATTCTTGGGGAATCTGCCCTTTCAGATACAGATAGAGCCTTTATGAGATTTGCTGAAGAATTTGAAAAAACTTATGTTGGTCAAGGATTTTATACGGATCGAAGTATTGTTGAAACCCTAGATTTAGGTTGGGAGTTATTGTCTATTCTTCCTAGATACGAGTTAAAGAGAATTGATGATAGATTAATTGATAAATATTTAGGTCCAGTGGATGATAAGAAAAAAGATGAAGATCCAGAAGAAGAGAAAATCTTAGAAGATAACTCTCCAGAGGATATAAAAGAAACAGAAGAATTTATGGAAGAAAATTCTGGCTCAGTAGAGGAAACTGTCGTAATAGAAGACGAAGAAGAAAGATAGGTGAGATATTATGGCTATTTTAAATGTCAGTCCTACCCGTATGGAGATGTCAAAGCTCCGTTCAAGGCTCACTGTTGCGACGAGAGGTCACAAACTTCTTAAAGACAAACAGGATGAACTAGTGCGTAGGTTTATCACCTTAATTCGTAGAAATGAAAAATTGAGAAAAGAAGTTGAACAAGAGCTAATTAGTTCTTTTAAAGACTTTACTATGGCGAGTGCAATTTCAATTCCTAATTTTTTACAACTGGCTTTGTCTTTGCCAAAACAAAAGGTATACGTAGATATTGAATCTAAAAACGTAATGAGTGTTGAGATTCCAGAGATGGAATTTATCAAAAAGAACGTTGTAGATTTAGGAGACGAAAGACAATCCTCCAGTATATATCCCTATGGATTTATTCACACGAACTCTGAATTGGACAGAGCCGTATCTAGATTGGATAGAATTTTAGACAAACTTCTAGAGCTAGCTGAAGTGGAAAAAACGGCGCAATTAATGGCTGATGAAATTGAAGTCACCAGGCGTAGAGTAAATGCTTTAGAATACAGAACGATTCCAGACTTAGAAGAAACTATAAAGTTTATAAGAATGAGGTTAGAGGAAAACGAAAGAGAAACTATAACCCGTCTAATGAAAACTAAGGATTTAATCGCAAAGCAATAAAAAAACTTGGTGCTGTTGCATAATAGGATTTGATAAAAAAAGTGGCTAACTCTATTTGAAGAGAAAGCCACTTTTTTGATATAATTATTGTATGACCAATACATATAATCATCAAAAAAAGCTTACCTTAAATCGTTCAGTTTTGCAAGTAAAAATGAACTTTAATACAGAACTTTATTTTGAAGATGACAGCAAAGTTGGTTTAGTAGAAGATTTAGTAGAAAGGATGAACTTAAAAAAATTAATTAATTCCTACTCCAATTTAGGAAGAAAGCCAGCTATTGACCCAATTACAATGTTAAAAGTTCTAATATATTGCTACAGTGAAGGAATCTATTCTTCAAGAAAAATTGAAAAAGCCTGTAAATATGATTTGAGAATAAGATATTTATTAGAAGGAAAAAAAGCTCCAGATCATGCAACAATAAATCGGCATAGACAGAAATTAGAACCATTTATTGAAGATATACTTTCTGAAAATACTAATATTTTAATAGAAGATGAACATATTGACTTATCAAGTATTTATATAGATGGAACAAAAATTGAAGCCTATGCTAACAGATAAACCTTTGTATGGAAAAAATCTATCCTAAAATTTCAAGAAAAGCTTAGAATAAAAATTTTAGAACATTTTAACTTAAGCTTATCAACTTCAAAAGAAAATACTAAAATTAATTTGGAAAAAGTATTTAATCAAGTATCAAAAGAATCTAAATATATTAAGTTTGTATATGGTAAAGGAAAAAGAAAAACTCAAGAACAAAGAGATTACGAACTCTACAAATCATGGTTAGATAGATTAGAAAAATATGAAAAACATTTAGAAATAATGAGAGAAAGAAATTCCTATTCAAAGACAGACCATGACGCAACATTTATGAGGATGAAAGATGACCACATGATGAATGGTCAGTTAAAGCCCGCATATAATATTCAACTATCCACAACAGGACAATTTATTATTGGCGCCTATGGTTCACACCATCCCAATGATGTGTACACATTACCTTTATTTTTAAACAAACTTCATCCAAAGTACAACAAATATTTAAAAAGAATAGTCTTTGATTCAGGTTATGAAAGTATTGAAAACTACACATATTTACATGAAAAATCTTTAGAAGCATATATCAAACCAGCAAATTATGAAATATCAAAAAAGAAATCTTACAAAAAAGATATAAGTAAAAGAGAGCATATGACCTACGATGAAGAAGGAGACTTTTACATATGTGCAAATAGAAAAAAACTATTTAGACAAAAAGACTACCTTAAAACTAGAAAGAGTGGATTTAAAGAAACCCTTAGAACTTACAAGTGTTTTGAATGTGATAAATGTCCCTATCAAAGACATTGTAACAAATATTCAAAATCAGATAATCCACAAACAAAAAGCTTAAAGTTCAAT
>JAEZYW010000090.1 GCA_023418835.1 Bacillota bacterium
GGTCTAAACCCGACGTATTTAATCGAACTATCTAAGTTATTAAAATATTGATCTATCTTTTCAAGCTTTTGTATATTCATAGGTGGAGTTCCTATAAATTGCGCCGTAAACAAATTGCTAGGGTTGTTGTAAACTTCTCTAGGTTTGTCTGCTTGCATAATCTCCCCTTTATTTAAAATAACTATATCAGTACCCATACTCATAGCTTCTGCTTGGTCGTGGGTTACATAAATGAAAGTAGTATTTAAATCTTTATGGAGCTTTTTTAATTGACTTCGCATTTGGACTCTTAATTTCGCATCTAGGTTAGAAAGGGGTTCGTCTAGGATAAATACATCTGGTTTTTTGACCATTGCTCTAGCTAGGGCAACTCTTTGTCTTTGTCCACCAGAAAGTTGACTAGGTTTTCTATCTAGATAATCTTCCAATGAAACTATTTTTGTTATCTCTTTTATAAGTTCTTCCCTTTCTTTTTTGGGAACCTTATTGTTTTCCAGTCCAAATTCTATATTTCTTTTACTGTCATTGTTGGGTAGAGGGCGTAATTTTGAAATACCATTGCCACTCCCCTCTTACCTGGTTCTACATTATTAACTAATTTATCTCCTATAAATATGTTACCGCTAGTTTGGGTTTCCAAACCCGCAATCATCCTCAAGGTTGTGGATTTACCACAACCCGAAGGACCTAGGAGGACGGTGAAAGAACCGTCTTTTATATGAAGATTGACGTTTTTAACCGCATATTCTGATTCAAATTTTTTTGAAACATTTTCTAAAATTATACCAGCCATAATATCTCCAATAATTTCTATTTCAAAAGCATCTCTGCTGTTCCTTGTAATTCTTCCAAGGATTCAGCTGGATCTTTATCTTGGGTTACAATTGTCGTCACTTGCTCAGTTAAAAGCTTTTCTACTTCAGCCCAACCCTCGACGACAGGTCTCATTACCGCATAGTCTAATTGATCTACAGCTACTTTAAATTGCGGAGTAGTTTCATAAAGATTTTTAAGTCTATCCGTTTCCATAGCTGAATATCTAGATGGTAAATAACCTGTGTACTCGCTGGAATAAGCTGTTTGTTCTGTATCTGTAATCCATTTCATAAACTCCCATGCCGCCTCTTGTTTTTCAGGAGACAATCCGCTAGTCATAACTAAATTACAGCCACCTGTTGGAACAGCATAATCTTCAATTTTAGGAATAAATGATACATCCAATTCAAATCCATTTTCATTTGCAACGTTTAGAACATAGCTTAAATCCGGAGTTGAAGAAAAAATCATAGCAGCCTTTGAACTTGCAAAATCTTGCTTTCTTATTTCATTTGCCTGTTCTCCCACTGGAACTTTCATTAAATCTTCGTTGTAAAATTCTTTTAATAATTCTGCAGCTTTAATTACAGAAGGATCTGTCAAAGTTGGTTTTTCATCTACTACCAAAGCTCCTCCAGTAGAAGCAACGTGAGCTTCAAAAAACCAAATAGCTATAGGATTTATTAATCCGTAAATGTTGTTGTCCTTATCCCTTAAAACTTCTAAGTATTCTTTAAACTCTTTCCAATCTCTAGGGCCTTGTGGATCTAAACCAGCTTCTTTTAACATAATCACATTTTTATAAAGTATTGGAGTAGAACGATAAAATGGAAGTCCGTAAAGTTTTCCATCTACATATCCTTCGTTCATTAGACCTTCATCAAAATCTTCTAATTTCAAATCATCAGTAACAAATTCTGTAAGGTCTTGAGTTAAACCACCTCTAGCAAATGTTAAGATAGATGCTATTTCATTTTCGGTAACTTCTGGCGCATTTCCTGCAGCAAAAGCAGCTTGTGTATTAGAGTGCAAATCGTCGTAAGTTCCTTGATATTCTGCATGAACTACAATTTTATCTTGCATTTCGTTGAATTGTTGAACTAAATTTTCTTTACTTTCGCCAATTTTTTCTCTCCAAGCATACCAATAATTTATGTGAATTTTTCCATCGTCACCAACATCAGAGTTGGTCTCTGACTTATTTGTTTCTACAGTAGTACTTCCCCCGGATGCGTTATTACCGCATCCAATTAAAAACATCATGATACTAATAGCTAATACTAACGAAATAATTTTTTTCATTCATTTCCTACCAAATTTTTTAGTACATCTTACAACTTGAGAGTATAGTCCACGTTTATTAAATTTACTTACTTTGTATATATTGTTTTTGTAAATATTTAGTGAATTTATTAAAACTATATTTGCAATACCATAATCAGGTTGCCAATTGTTATGTAATTATAAAAAACCTCCTTTAATTTTAAAAAGAGGTCTCTTTGGATTATAATATTTTTATTTAATTAGTTTTAGGCACTTGCTAAAGCTGCTCCCAGTTCTCTACATTTTTCTAAATCGTCATCATTTGGATAATCGTAAGCTGGCAAGGCTTCATAAACAAGGTTTCCTCCTGCATTCTCAACCCTAGTTTTCCAATCTTCCATCCACTCTCCGTTGTTCCATTCGTAAGATCCAAAAATTGCCATATTTCTGTCTTTTAGTTTTGGTTCGCAATCCTTAAACATCGGTTCAAAACTGTCCTCTTCCAAAACCTCATCTCCCATTGCAGGACATCCAAAAGCGATAGCATCATAAGTATCTAAATCTTCACTTTTAAAATCATCTGAGAAAATCAAAGATGCATCTCCACCAGCTTCTTTAATTCCTTCCACAACTGCATTTGCCATTGCCTCTGTATTTCCCGTTCCTGACCAATACAC
>JAEZYW010000132.1 GCA_023418835.1 Bacillota bacterium
ATAATCAAAGTTAGGATTACTCGCAAAGCTATTAATATGTAAGTCCTCATTTTATAAGTATCTTGACTTAAAGTCATATCTTCTAAATTTAGATAAAACACTTGATTATACCTTTTATAGGAATTTGGATATTCTATTTTTTGAGATTCTCCTCCAGTTTCTATAATTAAATACTCATCAACAACGGTCTTAGGAGAATAGCCTAAATTGTAAAGTCTAAAATATTCTTCCCACCATTTACTGTTTCTTTGAAGCTCACCTTCACTGATTGTGCCATCTTCATAAACTATAAATGCCGTAATTTTTAAATCTTCTGGGAGGTTTGTTCCTACAATCGTAATTCTAGGAGGCTCTGCGGCATTGGCTTGGGAAACAGTGGGTACAAGTATTAATAATACTAAAATTAAAATCCAAAATTTTGTTTTTGATTTCATTTCTGTCCTCCTTAATAGAATATTAAGGATATTATAACATATAAAATAAAAAGGCGTTCTCACTGCACGAAGCTAATAAAAACGCCTTTCAGATGGTGCGGGAAAGAGGACTTGAACCCCCACGTCAATGACACTAGATCCTAAGTCTAGCGCGTCTGCCAATTCCGCCATTCCCGCAGCGAACTTTTTTATAATAACAAAATTACTTTCTTTTGTCAAATATTTTATACACTTTTTTTACATTTATTTTACAAGGGTTTATAAAAAGCATATCCGTATAAATGAATATGCTTTACATTCTTTCTATTTACTAACTGCTAAGGCGTTTTCGTTAAACAAGTCTTTTAAAACTTCTTTTGCTTTCATATTTCTATATCCATCTGGATCTAGTAATCCCGAATTATCGTCATTCCAAGAAAACTTCCCGTGGAGTGAACTGGATAGTCCAGTATATCTGCTATAAGGATAAAAAGTTACATTATATCTTTCGCTCCACGCCGGATAGTATTTAGCCATATACTCTTTTGCCAGTTTCATAGCTTCGCAATTAGAATTAGATCCTATCGCCCCAATTTGAACCCCGCCCCCAGGACTTCCCTTCTTACTCTTAGTTGGAGAAGAATGAAGAATTACAATACTTCCATCGTCACAAACTCCTAGAGTTGTCCAAACGTGTCCTTTCATTGAAAATATGTCTCCTGGTTTAAAATCAGCACTTGTAAATTTTCTGCTCCGAGTTCCCATACCAAAATCATCTGCATAAGATTTTGCCATGTTGTTTGCCCTTATTACAAATCCTGATTTGCCACTTTCTGTATTCATGGTGTTGTAAACAGCCCATCCAATATAACCAGAACAATCTATTCCGGCGTGATTGTACTGATTGTACTTTTTATGGGGATAAAAACTCTTGGACAAGCTTTTATTGTTTCTGTAAGTAAATGTCTCATCTTCTGATTGAAAAAAATCTAACCAAGACTGAGATAATCCAATGGTTCTAGATTCCTTGCTAGACCCATCATCTGTCCAATTCCACGCTCCCCCGTAAATATAAAGGGCTGTTCCCACTGGTTCTAGAGAGGTTTGAAGGAAATTTTTAATTGTTCTAACTCCCGGGCTTCCTTTTACCGGCGGAGTGTAGCTATCTCCTACAAATGTAGTGTAAATCGTATAGGGGTATTCGCCGTAAACTTTAACGGTATTTCCAATTTTTATTTCTGTCGCCTTAACCACAGCTCCCCCAGCTGGTCTCGTTATAGAATAAATTCCAGTGTCGTCTGTCAGTTCAAAAAAGACGTCATTGACACCTACATAGTTATCTACAAAGCTATTTATCTTCCCAACTACTATCGGTTCCGAGGAAACTACTTCTTTTACAATGTTTTTTTCATCCAACTTGATGTCGAATACATATCCTTCGTCCAAAATGTTTTGAAGTTCGTAATTTCCCACTTTAGAAACTTTATAGTTTTCTTCTTTTCCATTTATTGAAAATCTATGTATAAAATTGTCCTTATTTTTGAAATCCACTTTGTTATAATCCTTGATTCCTAAATAGACTACATTTTTTAATTCAGTTAGATTAGACTCAGCTTTTGCCTCCAAAGGACTTAATAAAATCCCCAAGGAAAGAATCAAACAAAGTACAGTAATAAACTTTTTCATAATCATCTCCACACTTTTATTTTGTCACAATTTAATAATACCACATTTTAAATTTTATATATTACAAAAAGAGGAGGATTTTCCCCCTCTTTAAGATTTAATAAGTTGCAATATATCCGTCGGTTCTCTTTTCAGTTCCCCCAACTAAAACCCCAGTTTCTTCATCTCTAACAATGACTTGGCCCCTACCCATATGATATGGATCTGGTTGAACGATTATATCATGTCCCATTCTTTGTAATTGTCTGATAAGGTGGTTTGGAGTATCTTGTTCAACTTCTACCTTTTTTCCTCCTACCCATTGCCACCTTGGAGCATCTAATGCGGCTTGAGGGTTTAGTCCAAAGTCAATCATATTCATAGCAACTTGGACATGGGCTTGGGGTTGCATAAATCCACCCATTATTCCAAAAGCAGAAACAGCTTTGTCGTCTTTTGTAATGAAAGCTGGAATTATTGTATGGTAAGGTCTCATGCCACCTTCTACACAGTTAGAATGACCTTCTCTAAAAGAGAAATTTTCTGCTCTATCGTTTAATGCGATACCAGTTCCTGGAATTACAATACCAGAACCAAATCCCCTGTAATTAGATTGGATCATAGAAACCATATTTCCATCTTTGTCGGCAGCAGCAAAATAAACTGTTCCGCTGTAAGATGGGTCTCCAATTTGAGGATCCATAGCTTCTTTCGTTATCAAATTTCTCCTATCTTCTGCGTATTTTTCGCTCAAAAGTTGTTCTACAGTAACGGTCATTCTCTTTGGTTCGGCTACATATTCTTCTGTGTCTTTCATGCTCATTTTCATAGCTTCAATTTGTTTATGCAAAGTATCTGCAGTTTCTCTATTGTCAAACTCATATCCCTTTAGAATATTTAAAGCCATCAAAACTGTAATCCCGTGTCCATTGGGAGGAATTTCCCAAACGTCGTATCCTCTGTAATTTACACTAATTGGATCTACCCACTCAGCTTCAAAGTTAGCCAAATCTTCTTTTGTCATAAAGCCGTCGTGTTTTTGAATAAAATCTACAATCTTTTCTGCTAATTCGCCCTCATAAAAATCTCTAGATTTTGTCTTGGCAATGGTTTCTAAAGTCCTGGCTTGGTCTTCACATTTAAAAACTTCTCCAGCTTCATAGGGTCTTCCCTTATCTGCAAAAGTATCAAACCAAGGTTTAAATTGTTCGTGTTCAAATTTAGAATACGTATCGAAAGCTTCTTTCCAAAGTCTTGCAACATTAGGTTGAACCACATAACCATTTCTTGCATAATCAATTGCCGGTTGTAAAACTTCTTCAAAAGAAAGGACACCAAATTTTTCGTGAATTGCAGCCCACCCTGCAGGAGCTCCTGGAACGTTTATAGGTTCAACTCCGTGTGAAGGAATCTTATCATGTTTTCTTTCCTTTAAAATCTCATAACACAAAGCCTTTGGAGATGGACCAGATCCGTTAAATCCATACAGTTTTCCATCCATATGAATTAAAGCAAAATTGTCTGCTCCAATTCCATTTCCAGTAGGTTCTACGATTGGAAGGGCTGCTGCCATTGCAATTATTGCATCTACAGCATTCCCTCCTTTTTTTAATATATCCAATCCTACAGCAGATGCCTGAGGATTTCCTGATGCACACATTCCGTTATTACTAAAAATTACATTTCTCTTAGAATTGTAAGGATAATCTTGAACGTCAAATTTCATATTTCACCTCTTAATTATAACAAGCCTTCGAAGATACCCGCCATTAAAATTGAAAGGGTTGTAACAGTAGCAAGCCCTGCTACTACATACTTCGGCGTTATAGCTTCTATTATTATTTCCTTTTCTTCTTCCGTCTCAGCAACTGCCACTGCAATTTCGTTAGCGATCAAATAGGTTGCAGGGAAACCAAGCAACTGTGCAACACTTATACCGAGAGCTAGGTTTTTAGAACCCACAACTTTCCACAAAGGAAGTATTGAAAATGCCACATAAAGTACAATCATTGTCGCTGCAAAAAGCGCGGCAATTTGTAATGTTAAACTTCCTAATTCTTCTAAGCTAATGTTAGCCAAAGAAGGAATGATACTAGCAAAGGCTGCCATGTTTAACAAACCAGAAGCTTTGGCTTCGTCCATGATTCTTGGCGGAACTAAACCTAGTTGACTTAACAACGCTCCCAATAACAATGCCCATATTGACATGCTTATTCCTGTAATTTGTTGAATGACAGAAGCTATATATGCAAAAAATCCTGTGATTGCCAAATTTGTAAAATTGCCAAAATACTTTTTGTTTCTCTCATAGAAAGTATCCAACTTTGGAGAAATTATCTCTTCAGCCTTTCCTTCTGCAACAGCAATCTTCTTAGCCCTGAAATCTTTTACGATAGATTCAGCTTCCTTTGTTCCAAAAAAAGATGCAAAAGGAGTTCCACAGAATTTCTGAACGGCATAAACTATCGTTCCCATTGCAGCTGCTAAAGCAAAACCTTTAGTTTCTGCTGCTTGTACCATGATTTGAGTTGCTATTATCCCACCATTTAAGATTGGTATACTAACGATAGCAGACTCTCTACCGATTATTGGGATAACTATAAGAGCACCTATGATTACTACCACCATAGACATAACAGAAGTTACTAAAGTCCTCCACTCTCTCAATAACTGTCTCATGTTAATCATTGTTCCCATATGGAAAACAATAAATCCAGTACACCATCTTCCGATTTGAGTAAGTCCACCTTGCTCAATAATGTCTGGAGGCAAAACCCCTGACATAAAACCGATTAGGAATAGAAGCATTACAACAAAAACAGATGATAACTTAGCCTTAGTTAAAACTCCAAGGAAATCTCCGATTCCAAAAATCGCCAATACAATAAATAAATACAAATACATATAATTCCCCCCTTAATTGTAAATTGTTTAAACTATACCACTTTTGTTAACTGATTTCAATGGATTAAGAAAATTTTAGTGATATTTAGTGAACCATTTACTATTACAAATAAGCATATTTATTTGATATAATATTAATGAGGTGAACTATGATACTGAATATATTAAACATTTTTGCCATTTTAACGACAATTTATGTAATAAAATTGGGATCGGATTACAATAAGGTCAACACAGGAGAAAATACAATAGAGAGGCTTCATCCTGGAGAAATTAATTATCTTTACAAAGACATTAACTACTTAAATAGAGGAATTGTGGTGACTCTTTTGGAGCTTATGAGAAGGGGAAAAATCTCAATCGAAAAATATACCAGAGATTCTAGAAATAAAACCTTAGAAGACTTTGTCATAGAATACAAATTTACCCTCATCGATACCACTGATTTAAAGGAACACGAAAGAGAATTTTTAAGAAATATTTTTATAGATAAAGAAGTAGTCACTACAGATGAACTTACCCAAAGGGCAATTGATGGGAGCGACTTTTTAAGAGCCCAAGGCAACTGGAGCAAAGCTATAGACGAAGAACTTGCCAGACTAAATTTATATGGAAAAGGAAAGAATAGAGAAATTTCTAATGCAATAAAGGTTTTAGGCCTAGCAATAGTAATACTTGGAATTTACTCTCTAATCCGCCAAAATCTTTTAGGACTTGTAAGCATAGGAGCTTCCCTTCCAGTATTTTTAATTGGAATAAATATGGGAATGGAAAAATCCTCTAAAGGCAGATCCCTATTAAATCATTATGCTCATATGGAAGAATTAGCAAAACAAGGAAAAATAAAAGATAACCTTAGCGAACAACAACTTCTAGAACTGTTGGCTCTGACGGTAACTATGAAATACTTCTTACCAATCTATGAAAATTCTAATAAATATGAAACCATTGACTTAGTAGTAAACTCGATAAATGAATATGGCGGCTCAGTCTTTGACGATGCAATACTACGCGGATTTATGGGATTTACTGCAAAAACCAGAGACGACACCTTGGATACTAATAGAATAGACTATAGATTGTTTAAATAGTATTGTTGAGAAAGCAATTGAAAGTAAAAAAATATATCGGCTTATCGCTTGATAAACCGATATATTTTTATTTTATAAGATTAATTATACAAAGTTTGCTCCTCTTTGTATAGCAAGTTCATGATATCCTAATGTTTCTGCTTTAGTAAGCTTTCCATCACAAACTTCAATAACTTCTTCTAATAATTTTTCTCCTAATTCTGGAATAGTCGCTTTACCATAAATAAGTGGACTAGCATCGAAATCCATATTGTCTTTCATAGTTTCGAATGTTTCTCTATTTCCAGTTATCTTTAGAACAGGAGCTATTGGATTACCAGTCGGAGTCCCTCTACCAGTAGTAAACACTACTATTTGGCATCCACCAGCAATCATACCAGCAACAGAAGAAGGATCGTTACCAGGAGTATCCATTATAACTAGCCCTTCACCTTTGTTTAGCTGCTTAGAATAGTCATAGACTGCATTGACAGGTGTTGATCCACCTTTGTGAATACAACCTAGAGACTTCTCTTCAAGTGTAGTAAGTCCTCCATCTTTATTTCCAGGCGAAGGATTTCCATCCCTAACATCTTCTCCCGTGTTTTTAAAGATATGTTCTTCATATCTATGAACTATTTCATAAATTCTATCATGAACTTCTTTATCTTTTGCTCTTCTTGCTAGAATGTGTTCTGCACCTATAAATTCAGTAGTTTCACTTAAAACTGCTGTACCACCTTCTTCTACAAGTAAGTCACAAGTTGCTCCTAATACAGGATTAGCTGCTAATCCCGATGTAGGATCTGACCCACCACACTCAGTTCCTAAAATCAATTCAGAAAGTGGAAATTCTTCTCTTCTTAGCATGTTTGCTTTAGCTGCCATTTCTTTAGCATATCTAGTTGCTATTTCAATGGTTTTTAAAGTACCGCCAGCTTCTTGAATTATTACATTCTCAATAGGCTTATTAGTTCTTTTTGCGATTTCTTCAAGAACTAAATTCATCTGAGCATTTTCGCATCCCAACGAAACTACTACGGTTCCATAAATATTTGGATTTGCAGCAAACCCAGCAATAGTATCCATAGTATATACAAAATCTTCGCCAACTTGTGAGCATCCAAGTTGCATATTAAAAGTTACTGCACTTTCTACTTGTTCCGCAACAATTCTAGTCGTATCCGAGGCACAAACACTCGCTGGTAAAATCAGTATATGATTTCTTATTCCTACTCTTCCATCAGGTCTTCTGTATCCCCAAAAAGTTTTCATATGTTTTTCTCCTATTCTGCTAATGTTAAATCTTCGCGGTAATCATCTACATTATGTGAGTGTACATGTTCACCTACACCTATATCTTTACTTGCAACTCCTATGTGTTCCCCATATTTTACAATAAAATCGCCTTTTTTAATTTCCTCTATTGCAACTTTATGGTAAATCCTAATATCATCTTTTGATTCCATTTGATGATTTTCTCCATCCAATGTGTTATAACTTAGCTCTTCACCTCTTTTATTCCATTCTATTACGACGCCTACATTATCGTCTGGACTTATAATAACTGCATTAATCATTGATATCCTCCTTCTCTATTAAATTAACTCTAATTTTTTAATTATATTAATAGCTTCATTGTATTTTTCTTCTTTAATATTTTCAAAAGGAAATAAAGTAGTTGTATTTATATTTAATCCTCTTTCAAC